>CAZRRL010000001.1:0-31258 GCA_964602555.1 uncultured Methanosarcinales archaeon
TTATTACGAACGGACAACTATTGTATAATTATTTTTGTCCGTGAGTATAATTTAATGTATAAATTACGACAAGAAGCAAGAAAGCTGAAAAACAGTTTTATGGAATTCTCAATTCTAAGGATGATATTCATGCTAAATTGGAGAAACTTATAATAAATCCAAGAAAAGAATTAGACGCGCGTAAACTAAAGGGCAAATTAGAAGGTAAATGGGTGTGCTCCTTAGGATATGACATAAGAATGGTTTATAAAATTGATGACAAAAAATATGGAGATAATTGTTGTTGCAATTGGCTCTCATAAAGAAGCTTATGGTTAAATCTAAAGCCCCCATGTTTTAACTCCCTTCTTCTTTGCTTCATCACTTTCTTTTATGGCTTCCATCATTTCAGAATTTCTTAAAATACCTACTTCTTCAAGGAGTTCTTCGTACTCTTTCTTTGAAATTGTCACAGTTTCTTGCTTCATACTCATCTTTAGTGCTCTGATACTTTTAACCTTTTGTTTTTAAAGAACGGAATACAAAAAAAAATACTGTTATCAAATTCACTCATAAAACAATTCTTCTTTCCCTAAATTTTCTTTGTACCAGTTGTATGTCTTTTTAATTCCTTCTTGGATATTAACTTCAGGCTTCCAGCCAAGTTTTTTTAATTTTTCAATTGAAGGAATTCTTTTCATTATTTCTCTTTCCTTTGTTCTTGTTTCTTTCCCAAATCCAACAATTTTTGGTTTCAAGTTTTTTCCAGAGATTTTAATGATTAATTCTGCAAGCTCTTTCATTGTAATCTGATCTTTGTTTGCTATGTTATACGCTTCTCCTTTTGCTCCTTTTTTTCTGACAGTTTCTATACCGCTTACAACATCAGCAATGTAAGTAAAACACCTAACTTGACTTCCATCGCCAAAAACTAATGGTACTTCATTATTTAAAACCTTTTGAATAAATATTGGCATGACCCAATCAAAACCTTGACCTGGCCCATATACGTTAAATAATCTTACAGGATTAATATCCATCCCGTATTCTTTCACATAACCTTTTGCATACATTTCTGCTGTTAATTTAGAAACACCATAGATGCTTACAGGGCTTTTTGGACTATCTTCGTTTAATGGAATTTCCCTTGCTTCACCATAAACCTCTGAAGAAGAAGTGTAAACAATTTTTTTCACATTTGTGCCTAGAGCGCATCTAAATACATTTACAGTTCCATCTATGTTGACAGCTAAAGTGTTTAATGGCTTTTTATCAGAACTAACAACGCCTAGCTCGGCAGCAAGATGATAAACTTGCTCACAATCTCGCATTTCCCATCTTATATCTTCGAGCACAGACTTTCTCACAAATTCAAGCTTAGGATGTGTAAACTTGATAGGTTTGATGTCAATTACCTTGACATCATATCCTTCATTCAGCAACTGTCTGACTAATGTATGACCAATAAAACCATTGCCACCAGTAACCATTATTTTCATTTTGATGTTAGTTTTTTAATTTTCTTTATAAAATTAATCAATAAAATAAAAAATATGTTAATTTTCAATATTGAAATTTATCCTATAAATAATATTTACTTTCTATATAGAAAATATAAAGATTAAATAACTAGATGAATTTTCCTGTTCTTGATGAAAATCGTTCATTTAATGGGCTATTTTGTGCCTGAGTTAGGCTATCAAGAGTACTACTTAGCAAAAAAGCACAAGGAGATGGGGCATGATGTTTATGTAATTGCCTCTGATTTATGGTATCCATCTCCTGGCATAGAAACAATGTCGAAGGAAGCTGGAGCAAATAATACCTCAAGAAAAAGAAAGCCTGGCTTCAATATTGTAGATGGTATTAAGGTTTATAGGCTAAGGCATTTTTTTGAATACACCGACTTTATTTTGGTTAAAGGTTTGAAAAATACCCTGAATTACATAAAGCCTGATGTTGTATTTGCGCATGAAAGCAGGCAAGGCACACCAGCTTTAGCTGGCTTATGGAAAAAAGAGATTGGCTATAAGTATATCATAGACCAGCATGATTTCTGGCATATAGTGAAGGACCATGGACTGATAATGAAAGCCTTAAGATATCTTGAATATGAGATTTTCAGAAAAAGATTTGTGAATTTTGCAATAAAAAGCGCAGATGCAATAATAGCTGTAACGCCCGAATCAAAGCAATTTCTCATCCAAAGGCATGGTGTAGATAAAAACAGGATAGAGCTAATAAAATTAGGCGTACTCACAGAAAGGTTTACTTTCAGTGAAAAATTAAGAGCACAGACAAGAAAAAAGTATGGAATAAAATCTGATGAAATTGTGCTGATATATTCAGGCATCATTTATCCAAGAAAGTATCTTGAAATGCTTGTATCGGCCTTTTCAAAATTAAAAACTAAAAAACAGGTGAGGCTTCTTATAGTTGGCAGCGGTGAAAAAAATTACATTAAAAAGATTAAATCCATGGCTGCAGAGCTGGATTTAGGAAAAAAACTTGTATTTGCTGGCTTTGTTAATCCAAAAAATTTAAGGAACTATTATTCAGCATCTGACATAGCTGTTTGGGTTAACAACAATTCGATAAGTATCATGGAGGCAATGGCATGCAAAAGGCCTGTAATAATTCCTGCATTGCAGTTGAAAGAACTCGCATCTTATGATAATGGATATGCATTCACTCCATTAAGTGAATCTCATTTGCTAGAGTGTATGGAAAAGCTTGTAAATGACAAAGACTTAAGATTAAGGATGGGACTAAATGGTTACAAAGCTGTTATCAAAAATTTTGATTATTCTAAAATAGCAAGAGATTTTTTAAAGATAGCTGAAAAAATAAAAACTTAAAAATTTCATTTAAGATGCTTTGCCAAATACCCTACACTATAGACACTACAGTTTCTTGCAATTGAACGTTCCAAGCTGTCGTTCTTTTTTTGCACAAACTTCAACAGTGTCTCATATGCAGAAATGGAATTTTCATTCCACCAGATTGGATGAATAAGTATATGCAAGGGTATACCTTGTTTGAACTCCTCTGACTCTATAGGATTACCAAATTTCCATTTTCCTTTTGAGTCTGAAAAATATTTAATTTTTTTGTTAAAAATAGGCATATAAGTGTGCTTACGAGGATAAGATGCATTTGGATTGCCAGATAATACTCTAGCGTCAGGCTTATGGTAGCTGACTATCGTAACAGGCTTGTCAAACCATTCTTCAAGCATTTCTGCTTCTTTATTGCATGCTTTTGACATATCCTTAATGCTTAAATTTCTTGGGTATTGTGCACAATCCAAATGAAGCCCTAGGTGATGCCCTAATTTAACGATATTTGATATTATTTCACTTCCTTCCTTTGAAAATACATTATAATGTTCGGTTCTTAATAAGAAAAAGTAAGTAGAAAATACTTTTGATTTTGCCTCAAGTTTAGCCAACTTTAATGCTGCCTCTAAATCCATATCAATATCATGGCGCATAAGAACAAATGGTTTTTTCTTTTTCAATAGGTTTTCAGCCTCATGGAAAGCGACGAATGCATAACCCTTATTTTTCAACTTTCGAATTATATTTTCATAATCGAAGTATGTAAACTTTCCAGCCCTCGGCTTCTCCTTCGGAAAAGAATAAAAATTTCCATGGCGATGCCATTTTCCTTCTGGCTCGTTCTTTTCCAGTACTAGTGCTATTTCATCAATAATTTTCTTAGCACTATTTCCATCTCCAAATAAACCTTCAGGCACTTTTGTTGGAGGTGTAAAAACTTCAAGAGCATCAGCAAGCATTTCATAATTAGTACCGGTTTCAATCGCCCATCCGGCTTCTACAATATCTGTCCACCAACTATTGCTCATAGGTATTATGCAAGGCTTTCTTGCAAAAAATGCTTCCCTGCTAACTCCACCAGAATCGGTTATGCATTTATCACAATCTAAAAGCAAACTAAGAAATTCAAAATAACCTAATGGCTCAATCATTCGTAAATTATTTTTTGGCGACCATCTGCATAGTTTCAAAAAATTTCTTAACCTAGGATGTATTGGGAGTATTACAGGTTTGCTGGACGCATCTAGAGTGCTTAGCAATGATAGAGTTTTATCACAGTTACTGGTGTTTTCTACCCTATGGATTGTAGATAAATGGTAATTTCCTTTTTCTAGTCCTAACGATTTATAAGTTATCTTTGATTTATTCAGCCTTTTAATAGCCCATTTGAAGAGGTCATACATTGGATCGCCTACAAATCTGACACGCTCAGGGCACATGCCTTCTCGAAGCAAATAATCCTGTGCTCTTTTTGTGCAAGTCAAGCAAAGAAAAGCAGCGTTATCTGTCAACACCCTATTATATTCTTCAGGAACTTTATTTCTACGATAAATGCGCTCTCCTGCTTCGACATGGACAAGAGGAATATCTCTATACATAGAGCATATTGATGCAGCTAATGTAGAATTAGTGTCACCATACACAAGAATTAAACTAGGCGACTCCTTTTTAATCACATTGTCTATAAGCGCCAACATCAAGGCAACTTGTTTTGCCAACTCATGCGAACCTACATTTAGATTATATTTTGGTTTTTGAATACTAAGTTCCCGAAAAAAGATATCGCTTAGTAAAAAATCATAGTGTTGACCTGTGTGAACCAAGACTTCTTTGAATGGTGGTAAATTCATTTGACGTATATACCTTGAAATAACAGCTGCTTTTACAAGTTGAGGCCTTGTACCAACAATAGTCAGCACTTTTTTAGGATTATTCATAATTATCTCCTTAACATATTATTCTGGTAAGTTTTCCCACTTCTTACGTGGAACATTCAAGTTACCAAGGATTTTACCAACATCATTTGCTGTAAAATTATGCCCTTCACTTTCTGTAACAATAATTGTAGTGTCTCTTGTTTTGACTACAAACATGCCATTGTAGAAAACTTCGACTATTTCGCCTGGCTTGGCATCATAAGTAAGTTTTGTATCAAAAGGTTGTGCATCCCAGATATATATTTTTAGGTTAGGGTCATTGTCAATGTAAGAGAATGCTCCAGGGAATGGCTTTGTAACAGCCCTTACTAAATTGTATATCTCATCTGTAGAATCCTCCCAATATATAAGCCCGTCCTCTTCTGATCTTTTTGGATAGTAAGTAGCACCTTCATTTGATTGAGGAACCATTTTTGCACTTCCATCTATTAAGGTAGGAAAATTTTTGGCACATAATTTAATCATAGATATAGTATTCTTGAAATGAAGTGTTAAGCATGTGTCATACTCATTTATATCAAATGTTTGGACTCCTACAACAGGACCATTATCAATGCCTGGTTCGTATTTAAAAAGATGTGTGTAAAATAAATTTTTACCTTGTATTAACGACCAATTAATTGGGCTTCTTCCTCTACCAAAAGGTAATGGTTTGCTTGAACCATGCATACCAAAAGCACCAATTGAAAGTGATTTGAGTAGCCAATCTGGCAATAATCTTTGCCATCCCATAACCAATAACATGTCAGGGTTCAGATTGAGCAAAGCTTCCTTATCCTTATCGCTATTTAAGGAGTAGGTATTTGCGACAGTAAAAGGAATTGACTTCTTCCTAAGAAAAGGTACAAGGTCCATGTAACCTGCGACCTTTTGCTCTTGAGCTTTTTTTTTTGATAATGTGATGCAGTGATCAATATCAAACCCAAATCTTCCCAAACCTAAGATAAGATCCATTGTTGTATGTTTGCATCCCATTACAGCAACTCTCTTAGTTATATTTTTTGTAGGATGTTTCATTTTAACCTAAAACATTTTTAATATCAATAACCTTATTTTCAATTTTTTTTAGTTCATTTTTATATTGAAATTCTTTATTCATTAGGATTATTGCATTCATTTTATCAAAGTTGTCTAGACATTTAATTTTGAATTCTTTTTCAATTTCTTCTTTTGAATATAAAGGATCCAAGCCGTAAACATCGTAGCCCTTTTTCTTCAGCAGATTAATCAAAGCGATAGACCTGCTGTATGCCTTTTCCTTTACACCTTCTCTGTAGCTTAAACCAATAATTCCTATTTTTTTGCCACCAATTTTTTCAATTTTTTTTACATAATAATTTATCATATCATCATTTAAGTCACGTGCAATCTTAATTAGTGGAACATTAAGCTCGTTAATCAAGAACCAGGGGTAGAGAGGTATACAGTGCCCTCCCACATTTCCTGGCTCTAAAATATTGCAATATTGATGCTTTGTAGCTTCTCTCATTTCCCAGAAATTAACATTGTAGTGCTCAGCAATTTTAAGTAACTCATTAGCCAATGCAATGTTGACATCCCTATAAACGCCCTCTGCAATTTTTACAAGCTCTGCAACTCTAGAACTACTAACTTTTATGGCTCTTGAAAATTTCTTATATATTTCAAATGCACTGTCTGTGCTTTCCTTATTAATTCCTCCAACCAATTTCGGGAATTCTTTTAGCCTGGAGATAGAGTAGCCTGTCATTATTCTTTCTGGACTGTAAGCAAGATAAAAATCCTTTCCAGCCCTTAGATTTGAGTTCTTTTCTAATATGTCTTTAACTAATGTTTCTGTTGTTTTAACAGGGACAGTTGTTTCAAGAACAACTACATCATTTTTCTTTAACCCTTTTGCAACATTTTGCAATGCATTCTTTATCAGAGAAAAATCTGGTTTATTGTTTTTGTCAATAAATAATGGTACAACTATAATATGCACGTTACTTTCTTTTGCAGCAGCAATTGCATCATTAGTAGCTTTTAATCTTTTGCCACCATGTTTTTTTATTAACTCGCTTAAGCTAGGCTCCTCTTCTATTGGATTAATTCTATTGTTTATTTGCTTTACCTTAATCACATCGATATCAACGCCTATAACATCAAAGCCTGCATCTGCAATAACTGCTGCTAAAGGCAAACCTGCTTTTCCTAAGCCTATAACACTTATTTTCATAAAGTGACTACCTCATTTTTGTTGGATGACTCTATGAATTTCTGGGCTATTTGCAAAGCCTCTAACCCGTCTTTGCCTGAAATAGGTGGTCGTTTATTTTTCTTAATGCTTTCTATAAATGCCTCTAATTCATTTTTTAATGGTTCTCTGTTTTCAATTTTTATTTTTATCATTTTTCCTTCAATAACATTCATAAAGTCCCTGTTATCTGTATTTTTCCTTACGAATTCATTTTCATAAAAATAGAGTTCTTGTGTTAAATAATTTGCAACAAGCATTCCTTTTTCTCCAGTTATTGTTATTTCCCTAACTTTTTTTGGAGTCAGCCAATTGGCATTAATGACACCAAGTACAGTATTTTCAAATCTTATTGTTCCTATAAGCAAATCTTCATGTGTAGAATGAATTCTTTGTGCTGTTTCAGCATACAATCTTTTAATTTTTGAACTTATAATGTATTTTAAAATATCAATTTCATGAATGGCTAAATCTACTATAACACCCACATCAACCACCCTTTGCGGAAATGGGCTTAGTCTTACACAATGAACGGTATATATTTTACCCAATTCATTTCTTTCTATCCTTTTTTTTAATTCAATAACAACAGGATTAAACCTTTCTATATGACCTGCCATTAACTTTACATTATATTTCTTGGCTTCATTTATTATTTCTTCTGCTTCCTTTATTGTAGTTGCAATCGGCTTTTCTACAAGAAGGTTAATCTTATTCTTTATGACATCGACTGCAACCTTTTTGTGTAATATAGTAGGAACGCAAACTGAAAGGGCTTCTATTTTTTCTTTTTTAAGCATATTTTTATAGTTGACATAGTAATTTGTCTTGTACTTATCAGCAATCTTCTTCGCAATTTCCTTATTAACATCGCATACTGCAACCAATTCAACATTATCTATGTCTGAATAGACTCTTGCGTGACTTTTGCCCATAGCGCCTATTCCTATAACTGCAACATTTAGTTTACCCATTTTATTGAAGTTCTAAGAAAGTATTAACTATATAATTCAATTGCTCTTTTGTCACGTTTGGATGAATTGGCAAGGAGAGAACTTGCTTGCTTAATTTTTCAGCAACAGGAAAATCTCCCTTTTTGTAGCCTAATTTTTTAATATGCGTGCATAAGTGCAGTGGTTTGGGATAGTAAATACTGCAATCAATGCCTTTCTTATTTAGGTAATTTATTAATTCATCACGCTTTAATTTAAAATTATCTTCGACTTTTATAGTATATTGATGGAATACATGCTTATGGCCTTTCTTGACAATTGGGACTTTGATGCCCTTTATGTTTCCCAGCTTTCTGCTTAAATACTCTGCATTTTCTATTCGTCTTTTTGTCACAAAGTCAAGTTTTTTTAATTGGGCTAAAAGTATTGATGCACTTATATCGGTCATCCTATAATTATAACCTGCATCAACATAATCGTATTCACTCAAGTTAGATCTTCCATGCTGTCTGAATAATCTGGAATTCTTTGCATAAGCTTGGTTGTTAGTTGTTATAACACCCCCTTCTCCACATGTAATATTTTTTGTTGCATAAAAAGAAAATGCCGCTACATCACCAAAGCTGCCAGCTTTTTTACCTTTATATTCTGCGTTAATAGCCTGGCACGCATCCTCAACAACAATTAGTTTGTGCTTCTTTGCAATTTTATCAATTGCATCATAATCACAAAGATGCCCGTACAAGTCAACTGTAACAATTGCTTTTGTTCTTTTTGTAATTTTTTTATTAATTTCTGTTGGGTTTATGTTGAAAGTATCTTCATCAATATCAGCAAAGACTGGTTTTGCGCTTTGCATTAAAATTGTGTTTGCAGTTGCTATAAAAGTAAATGGTGTTGTTATTACTTCATGCTCTTGTCTTATCCCTACAACCTTTAAAGCAGTATGCAATGCTGCTGTTCCGCTATTAACAGCTACAGCATATTTCGTCCTACATAATTTGGCAAAGGTCTCTTCGAGTTCACTTACTCTACCATCTTGTGCAATCATTCCTGATTTTAATACATCACTAACTGCTTTTATTTCCTCATTTCCTATAGATGGTTTAGCAATTGGTATCATTCTTGTTCACTGAAAATTCTTCAGATTTTCTTGTCTTTAGTTTTTATAGAAATTATTATTTTTTCTTTGCACTTTGAACAATTTAATATTAGCCTATTATCTATTTCCTCAATTTTTGTTATTTTGCTGCCACATTTGCAAACATAACCATTTAACTTAGCCGGGTTGCCATAAATTAAAGCATAGTCTGGAGCATTTTTTGTAACAACTGACCCAGCGCCAATCATAGCAAATTTACCTATCGTAATACCTGGTAATATTATAGAACCTGCTCCGATTGAAGCGCCTTCTTTGATAATTGTTTTTTCTGCTTTCCAGTCTTTTTCAGTCTTTAATTTTCTCTTTATTGTTATCGCTCTAGGTACTTTATCATTAGTCAAGCAAACATTTGGACCTATGAAAACTCCATCTTTAATTTTTGAGCCAAAATAAATTGATGCATTATTCTGTACCTTGACATTATTCCCAATTACAACATTATGGTCTATGTAAACATTTTTGCCTAATATACAGTTGTTTCCTATTACGGCATTTTCTCTTACTTGTACATTGTTCCAGATATAGGTATTTTTTCCTATTCTTGCATTTTTTGAGACATCTGCAGTGTTATGTATCATTGTAACCATGTGTCGCGTTAAAGTATAAATATGTCAAAAATCACCTGCCAACGAACAGTGATTTTTGAGCACGCTCGGAATTCCACAATAATGTTTGTGGTTGAGTTTATGAAACCACCTATCTTAGTTAAAGTGGAATTCCGACGTTTAAAAATCTTTGTAAAATAAGAAATAGTTAGCAGAGGATATTTTATTTGTTGATGGTAACCTCATTTTGATTGTCTTTCAACAACTGATTTTACAAGATTTATCTCCTCTTTTCCGATGCCGCCGATAAAAAATAAAGTTACAAAATAAAGGATGATAGCTGATGGTACTAAGATTAAGAGATGGAAGTTTTTAAGATATAACAAAGAAGCGACCATAGGTATGCTTGCTAGAATTGGCTTATAGAGGAGGCTTAACAAGTTTAATGTATAACCAGCTTTGCTTGTCAGGTAAAACAAAATTAAGAAATTTACCAATTCTGTAAATACAGTAGCAATACCTGCTCCAATGTAGCTGTATTTTGGGATTAGTAAAAAATTCAGCACAATATTCAGCAAAGCGCAGAAGCCAGTGCTGTAAGTGAAAAGGATTTGTTTTCCTATAGAATTCAAGAGATAACCCATTACATAGTTTACAAAGATGAACATCAATGCCCAAATCAAAACTTGTAGTGCTATAGCCGAATTTTGAAATGAGCTCTTGTAAACAAATAATATCAGTCTATCAGCGACAAGAGTAGTGCCAATCGCCAATGGAAGCCCAAGCATGAAAAGATAGTAAAATGACTTTTTGTAAAGAAGCTGCAAAAATTTTTCCTGAACCTTATGAAATCTGCTCATTGCAGGATATATTGCAAGTACCACAATGAAAGGGATTGCAGACAAAGCATCGATAATTTTGTAAGCTGCATTATACCAGCCAGTAGGCTGAAATCCTTTCATAAAACCTAGCATTACAGTGTCTATTCTAAAATAGAAAGTTATGAAGATCATTGTAAACCAGAATGGGAGAGACTCTTTCAAAATGTTCTTCAAAAAAGTGAAGTCTAGTTCAAAGCCAACTTTAGAAAATTTTTTTGATACAACTAAATAACTATAAATGAAGCTTATAAGATTAGAAAAAACAAGCACCATAAGAAAACCAATCAATCCGTACCCTGCATAAAAAACAATAATGCCAAAAATAAATGCAATAATCCGCTCTATTGTAGAATAAATGGCATGATAAATCTGCTTTTCATATGCAACAAAGACGTTCCTAAAAGGGTATGCTAAATAATTAAAGGATGTTGAAATTCCTGCAAGCAATACACCTACCTTAATATCAAAAGCCTTATCAGTAAACAAAATAAAAACTGTTGGCGCTAGTATAGTAAAGATTAAAAGAAAAACTTTAAAGGCAAATAGATTGTCAATGTATTTTTTTGTAAGAAGTTTATTTTTTGCAATATCTCTTGCCATAAGGGTGCTCATACCAAAATCCGATATGATATAAAAAAGACCTACAAACGCAAATATAAATGAATACTTGCCAAGACCAACATCCCCAAGGTACCTTGCTATGATTATTACAAGAAAAAATGACAGAGACCTAGTTATTAATTCCGATAAAAATAAAACTGAAGTATTTTTTGCTATCCTTTGTGCATTTGACATAAAACTTAAAAACTATGTTCAGAATAAATATTTTGTGATTGAATTCTTAGAAAAATGTTAGTTAGAACATATGAATAGTAGACAAGTGGAATGAAGAATGATACACTTTATAGGATTTTTAACACGGAAAGTTTACTAATTAGCGTATTACTTTAGTATAACAATTAGACATACGCAATATTTTTATATACACTTTCAATACTATCTTTTGTGGCAGAGAAAATAGAAATATCAGTGGTAGTACCTGCTTATAATGAACAGGAGAATGTAGAGCCTCTGTATAGAAAGCTTAAGACTGTACTTGACAGACTAAACAAAGAATATGAAATTATTTTTGTGGATGATGGTAGTACTGATAACACATTTCTTAAGATAAAGCAACTGCATAAAAATGATGCTAGAGTGAAAGGAATACAATTCCAGAAAAATTTTAAGAAATCTGCAGCATATATGGCCGGTTTTAAAGAATGTAGAGGGTCTATAGTTATAACAATAGATGGAGATTTGCAGGATGATCCTGAAGAAATACCAAAGTTCCTGGAGGCACTTAAAACATATGACTTAGTTATAGGCTGGAAATATCCAAGAAAAGATCCAATAACAAAGAAAATTACATCGAGAGTATTCAATAAACTTAATAACTTTTTGTTTGGGATCACAGTTCATGATTCTGATTGCGGCTATAGGGCTATGAAAGCGCATATAGCAAAAGGACTAAATCTTTATGGGGACTTATACAGGTACATTCCTGCCATGGTATCTAGAAGGGGGTATAAAGTTGGAGAAATAAAAGTAAGACATCAAGAAAGAAAGTTCGGAAAGAGCAAGTACAGCGCAAAAAGGCTTACAACTGGAATGCTTGATATCGTTACCGTTAAATTTCTTAGTGATTTTAATCAGCGGCCTTTGCATTTGTTTGGAGGAATAGGACTTATTTTCACTACGCTTGGATTTTTAGCAGAGTTGTATGTGCTTTATTTCAGAATTATACTGCATGAACTATTTTCAAAGCACTTGTCAATGCTGATATTGGGCGTATTGATGATATTGATAGGGGTACAATTATTTGGTATAGGACTAATAGGAGAGCTTATGATTGCTTCAAGCAGAAATGTAGAAAGGTATACTGTAAAAGAATATATTAAGTAACTATGGAATTTAGGAAGTTCTAAGAAAACGGAGAAGCGTTCGCAGGTTTATCAATAAAAAAGTACCTGTAGAGAACTTTGCAAAATTTATTAGGAAAAATAACTGCAAGAAAATACGCTAAAACAACGCATAAATGAATGGAGATAACGAGCTACTTTGTCCAATTATTATTAGAATGCTCACTAAAATAAGCATAATTATTATTGGGGCAAGCCACCAAACTTTTCTTACTTTTAAAAAATCCCAAAATTCTCCCAATAAAGACCTATTTTTTGTCATATTTGACTTTTATTTAAATAGATTAATATATCTTTCGCCATTTTTTCTGCAATAATTGAATTTCCCTCTTCAGAAATGTGATATGCATCAATAAAAATTGTCTGATTTTTGTTATCAAAAATATTTGTTAAATCAATAATCTCTTTAGAAGCTTTAATTTCTTTTAATACTTTAATGTAACTTTCTTCTAAAGCTTTATCTTTAATTATTTTATTTTTTTCATCATATGAGGGATATTTTTTAGTATAGATTATTGGTTGCCAATAAAAGAATGATTTAAAACTAAACTCATTTTCCAACGACTTTATAATTTTAACATTTCCAAAATATAAATCCTTAGTAGCTTGACTTAAATTATCATCAATAGGTTGGATAGTTGTATTTTTATAATATAATATTCTAGCTATTTTTGCTAAAATTTTATTAAAATTAAAAAACAGCCCTTGCAAATTGTACCTATCCCTCGAATTAAATTCTTTTTTTCTATTTTCTAAATTTTGAGGCGTCCCGGCAATTTTATTTTGATATGATGAATATACATCATTTATCCCATCGTAAAAAACGACTATATCAGGAATATTTCCTTTTCTTAATTCAAGCATAAGTTTGATCATTTCCTGTGTATTTACATACCCGCTTTCTCCAAAATTAGTTACTTCAACAGCAATTCCATTCTGGCATAAAAATTTAGACAAAAATGAAGGAATGGTGCTGTTATCTCTCACTTCAGTACCCCATATAGTAGAACCGCCAAAAACAAAAATTCTGATCAAGGACGTTTTGTTCTTGCATTGAAAAAAAGTACTCCTAATTGAATTTTCGTCTAGATTTATATACTTACCTTTATAATTGGGAACCCTTTTATGTATGATATAAGGAGAATATTCTGCCTTAAAGGATTCAGCAAATTCCTTACGATAATCTTTTACCCATTCCTTATCTGTATAAACATCCATATCCCTTCTCGAATCTACCATCTTTTTGTCTAAGAAAGTATGGAAATTTACAATTATGAATGAAAAAAACTCTAGTAAGATTAGCATGATAACAATTATGCCTGTTATTCTAATTATGTAATTAATAGGATGTAAATGCTTTCTATACTTTCTCCATAATCTTTCAAACCGGTTGTCTTCCGGGCTAATCTTTTGCATACCTCTCGCTATCCCACATATCGTTGGGATTATCCTCCCTTCTTATTAAAAATTTATCCATAACTAAATAATCAATGCCAGTACCCATCATACATTTATAAGAGTCATAAGGCGTGCAGACAATCGGCTCCCCCCTTATATTAAATGAGGTATTTATTAAGATAGGTATCCCTGATAATTTTCCAAATTCCTTGATTAAATCATAATATAACGGATTTTGGGGTCTTCTTATTGTTTGTAATCTTCCACTACCATCGACGTGAGTCACAGCAGGTATAATCCTATGATATTTTTTCTTGATGGGATAAACCATCAACATAAAATCAGTTGGTAATGGAACAGGATCATCACAATCAAAATATTTCAAGGAATCGTCGTCACAGACAACTGGTGCAAATGGTCTGAACCTTTCTCTATGCTTAACCTTTAAATTTAATATTTCTTTCATTTTCGGATTACAAGCATTTGAGAGTATACTCCTTGCCCCTAATGCTCTAGGTCCCATTTCCATTCTTCCTTGAAACCAACCAACAACACTATCTTCATAAATTAGTTTTGAAGTTGTTTTTATTAGTTCAATATTATCCTTAAACTTTAAATATTTTATATTATTTCTATCCAAAAATAATTTTATCTCATTTGTTGAAAACCCAGGACCAAGAAAAACATCTTTAAGTATATATTCCCTTTTATATCCTAATAAAGTATGGTAAATATAAGAAGCAACTCCGATGCTTGTTCCTCCATCACCCGCATCTGGCTGGATCCAAATATTTTTAAAGGGGGTATTTTTTAATATCTTCCCATTATACACACTATTTAATGCAACTCCCCCAGCAATAACAATATTTTTTAATTTTGTAACTTTATAAACATAATTCAATATTTTTGTCATAACTTCTTCAAGTAGCATTTGTAATGCAGCAGCAATGTCTTTATGCCTCTGTGTTAATTCCGAATCTGGATTTCTTATTGGACCACCAAGCAAATTGCATAATTTTTTTGAAGGCATTTTATCGGCAAAATGATATACAAAATAATTCATATCCAATCTATAACTTCCATCATCTTTTATATCTATCACTTTCTTCAATTTATTATAATAAAAGTTTTTTCTTTTGTTCATTAAACCGTAAGGGCTTAAACCCATAACTTTGTACTCTGAATTATTAACACTAAAACCAAGGTATGCGGTGATTGTTGAGTAGAGTAAACCAATTGAACTCGGAAATTTTATCTCTTTCATTAAATGGATTGCATTTCCCTCTCCAATCCCATAAGCTGTTGTTGTCCACTCTCCAACTCCATCAACTGTTAATATTGCAGATTTTTTGAAAGGACTTACCAAAAAGGCACTTGAAGCATGCGCAAGATGATGCTCTATAAAAAGAGTATCTCCTTGGTACTTTAATCTCTTCTTTATTATGATTGGAACTTTTAATTTTTCATTAATCCACGACGGCATAGAACTTAAGAAAGTTTTAAAACTTTTAGGAAACATCTCCAAATGTTGTGACAAAACTCTTTCAAATTTTAGAAAAGGTTTTTCATAAAATCCAATATATTTAACATCATTGATAGTTATACTTTGGCTTTCCAAGCAATACTTTATGGCATTTATAGGAAAAGAAGTGTCATGTTTTTTTCTTGTGAATCTTTCCTCTTCAGCTGCAGCTACGATAGCCCCATCCTTCAATAAAGCGGCAGATGAATCATGATAAAAACAACTTATTCCTAAAATGTAAATATTCATTTTATTTTTTGCCAAAGAATAATAAAATGTTCCCTTTCATAATGTGTTCTTCAAATCTAAGTAAGCTTTTTGTATATTAAATATTGTTTTTTAATCACTTTAAGATTTCGCCTACTGTGCTGGTTGTTTGGCGAGTAATTAAATATTTGTTGTTCCACCTGCCGCGTGCTCTTTCTTTATCCTCGACATCACCATCTTCATATATTTACCTTGCCCTCAAAATTGCCTATAGTACTCTTTAATAAGTTTCTTTTTTAAATTTAAATCAGACCAATATGTGCCTTTTTTAGATAATTTAGTTTCTAAAAAATGCTTTCCAAATAATTTAGCGACAATATGTGTAGAGCCTACACCTATTAAATAAACAAAAGATAACAAAACTGTGGTGACTGTTAAAGCTATACTCTTTCCAAAATTTTCCATCCCTTGTTTAAATCCTTTAAAAAACTGTTTTACTACACTCATTTCAAAAACCTATTGACCATAGTTCCAATAAGAGCAATGAGTGCTGTAACACCAATTATATGAATATAAGACCATGATTGAGGCAGTTTTTTAGAAAAAACCAATATAAAAAACAGGCTTGTTGCAAATAGAAAGTAACTAAATGTGTAGCCTAGTATTTCTCCTGATCTTTCTACTCCTTTATTTTGCTTAGATATCATGAAGATGTTAGCACTAACTTCTTAATTTATAAACGTTTTTATTTGCGGAATCTCCAAAGTCTTCGAGACCTTTAAAAATAGCTGATGATTTTAGGTCTAGTTGAAAATCTCCAAGGCTTGTGATTTTAGAAAAATCTTTAAATAGTTAATTTATGATAAATATTTATGAATTACCATATTTATCCATCTTACCTAACAAGGTTGTTGAATACTCAGAAATTAATAAAGCCTGCTTTTAGATTATTAAATGTAGGGTGCGGTAAAGGCGATTATAATTACTATCTAAAAGATAAATTTGAAGAGGTAATCGGAATTGATGTAAATAAATATGACATCTCTATTGCAAAAAAGCTGACTAGAAACAAAAAAATAAAATATTTTGTTATGAATGCAACTAATATAAAATTTAAAGATAATTATTTTGATACCGTCATATGCATCGATGTTTTAGAGCATATCAAAGACCAAGATAAGTTACTGGAAGAAATACATAGAGTTTTAAAGAAAGGTGGTCAATTAATCTTATCGGTGCCTAACTATAATTTCCCCATTACTTATGATCCAATAAATAAAATTTTAAATATATTCAATAAAAAATTGCCTATAGGAGCCTATGCATTTGGGCACACAAAACTGCCCAAAGTTGATGAATTAGGGAATAAGCTAAGAAGTAAGGGTTTCAGGATTAATAAAACAATTTATCTTTCTCATCATTTGACATGTTTATTACAGTCGTATCATGTTGGTTTCTGGCAACGCTTATTTAAAGAAAATACTGCAAATACCGATAGAATTACAAAAAAACCCATAATAAAATATTCTTATGAAATACCAAAATTTAGGTATAAGGTATCAAAATTTATTATAGATGTTGATAATTTTCTATTTAAAAATTCGAGAAAGAGCCTAGGATTTATGCTAGATCTAACTAAGATCTGACTTGAAATAATATAGAAGTTGGTAAAATAATTAAAAAAATAACGAAAGATTGATAAGTAGGTAATGCTAATTAGCATTAATTTAATGTATATATACACTGCTAAACAAAATGGAAATTGATAAAATCCTCCTCGTTATTCCACCTTTTTCGCTAGAAAAAAGGTATGGAAAAGGACTTGCAAAAATAGGAACATTGATACATCCCTTAGGGATTTGTTATATAGCTTCAATTCTAGAAGGTCAGAATTACAATGTTGAAATACTTGATACCCAGGTAGAGGATATGGACTTTTATGATACGATAAAATACTGCGAAAAATCAAAACCAGATGTTATTGGAATGTATTGCAATACTTCAAATTATAATGTGGTAATGGAATTATCAAAAGAGATAAAAAAGTCGATGGATATTAAAATTGTCGTAGGTGGCCCACAAGCTACAATAGATGGAAAGCAACCCCTTAGCAATCCGGCAATTGATTATGTAATATTTGGAGAGGCAGAAGAAACATTTAAGGAATTGATAAACGCAATAAAAGAAAATAGGGAGGATTTGGGAGATATTGATGGAATCAGTTGGAGGAAAAATAATATTATAATAACAAACAAGCCAAGAGAATGGATAAAGAACCTTGATGACATCCCATTCCCTGCAAGGCATTTGTTAAAACTAGAACTATACAGCCCTTCTCCACAGCATTATAAAGAACTGCCTTATTTTAATATGACGGCATCAAGAGGATGCCCCTTTTCTTGCATTTTCTGCTCAAGCGGAGACATATGGAATCATAGATATAGGTTAAGGTCTGCAGACAACGTAATTGCAGAAATCAAGTCTCTGAAAGAGAAATATGGAGCGAGGGATATAGGATTTTGGGATGATATTTTTGGAATCAAACAAAGCTGGATTGAAGAATTTTGCGATAAGATGATAGAGCAAAAGATTGATGTTAACTGGTCATGCGAATTCAGGGTTGATACTGCAAAGCCAGACCTACTCAAAAAGATGAAAAAGGCAGGCTGCTGGTGCATTTTTTATGGGATTGAAAGTTTGGACCAAGAAATATTGGATGCAATTAATAAGCAAACTACTGTTCAAAAGATAAGAGATGCTTTAAAATGGACAAAAGAGGCTGGAATAGAAATAAGAGCAAACTTCATTATTGGAAATCCAGCTGAAACTCCAGAGAAATTTAAGAAAGTCGTTGAGGAGATATGCACGCTGGATTTGGACTATGTAAAATTTAATGTTATGACACCTTATCCGGGAACTAGGTTATATGAAGAAATAAAACAAGGAAAATGGGGAACTATGACAGAAGAGACAGACAAGCTCACAAATTATTTCACAACATTCAAGCCGCATGGGTACGAAAGCCTTGAGCAGATCGATCAGTTAAAAAAATGGGCTTACAGGAAGATTTATCTAAGACCAAAGTTTATTGTTAGCAGAATGGCTAAAATCAGGTCATTTACAGACATTAAAAGGAATTTGGACGGTGCTTTGGCCTTAGTGAAGATTTAATCAACAAAAAGTTTCCAATTTTTTCCTGTTTCTTTCTAAGTTTTTCTAAATATCAAAAACAATAACTTTTTAATAAGTATATAAATAATCTAGATACGTTAATGCAAATATAAAAAGATAAATGTATATGAAAACAGGCAAGATAATTAACAAAAATGAAAAATTTATCATTTTTATCTTATTATTAATCCTAACATTGCAGATTGTCTTGAGTTCTTATTATATATCACCAACTGCAGATGAAATGAAACATTTGACTAGAGGGTATGTTTATTTAAAGACAGGTGATCAAAGATTCAATAATGTTCATCCTATACTTATCAACAGCCTTAATGCGATACCTTTGCTTTTGATTAAGGGAATAAATCTGCCATTACAGCACGAATCATGGATAAATAACAATGTAATCAATTTTGCAACCCAATTTTTTTTCCATTCGGGCAATGATTTGGAAAGAATGTTTTTATTAGGAAGAATAACTACTTTTATTTTGTCGATAATATTGGGAATTCTTGTTTATTTATGGGCAAAAAAACTCTATGGAATCCCTTCAGGATTGTTTGCCCTATTTTTGTATGCCCTATCTGTAAATATTATTGCGTATTCTGCATTAGTAACAAATGATTTGGGAGGTACATTTTTCATTTTTCTAAGCATCTATACCCTGTGGTTGTTCTATAAAAATCCTTCACTTAAGAATCTGTTGTTAAGTGGCTTTGTTTTTGGGCTTGCATTGATGAGCAAATATTATACACTTCACTTCGTACCATCTATTGTAGCACTAATAATTATTGCATACTACAAAAATAAAAATGGGATAATATTTTACAGGTTTAGGAAAGGTGCAAAAACAAACAATATGCTTAATATGCTGTTGATGATTACTTTATTCTTTTTTATTTCATGGATTGCAATTAATATCAGCTACAAGTTTGACGGCACCTTTAGAAGTATAGAGTATAATGTTGCGCATGATCCTGGACTTGACAAAAATATGTATTCTAAAATTATAGAAAACTCTGCCTCTTTAATCCCATTAAAAAAAGAACAGTCACTTAAATTTGTTAATTTTGTTGCATCCAATGTTCCGATTATGATGCCTTACCATTATATGAAAGGCATTCTTTATTCTGCTGATGTGACGCTAGAAAGAAGTGCTAAACAGTTTTATTTCTTTGAAAAAATATATGACAAGCCACCTAGGTATTATTACCTAGTAATGTTCTCCCTCAAGGTCCAAATTCCTCTATTGATGTTTCTTTTTTTAACTTTAATATTTTACAAGAAAATAAAAAAGAGTTATATTGATGATTATTTTATTCTAATTCCTGTAATCATTTTTGCAGTACTTTTTTCATTAAACCCTGTTGCAAACGGATTTAGGCATTTTCTCCCGATATTCCCTTTCTTGTTTGTTTTTATAAGCAAATTGCCAAATGTTATTTTAAAAAATAAAAGAGGGTTTAATTACTTGATTTTAGTTTTAATCATATGGTATGCCATAACACCATTAATGATATTTCCGTTTTATATTCCTTATTATAATGAGTTTGTCGGAATGGACAACGGTTATAAAGTCAGCATAAATGTTGATGTAGACTGGGGACAAGACTTAAAGTTCCTTAAAAGATTTATGGATGAGAAAGGCATAAAACATATTGGCTTAAGCTATTTTGGACAAGTATATCCTGAATACTACAACATCTCATACACATATCTTCCTAGCATTGGCACTTACAAGTATAAAGGGGTTGATACACCGCTTAATGAAGTAGAGGACTGCACCCCTTATAAAGGCATAGTAGCTATTAGTATAGCCAATCTCGAGCAGCCATTTCTTTTCAAAAATGAAAGCTGTTTTGACTGGCTGAAAGGATTGGAGCCGATTCATAGAGTTGGTTACAGCATTTACATTTTTAATGTTAGCAACATAGGATAAATGATTTGAACAATTTTTGATATGTCGGAAATCGCAAAGGCACACACTTTGGTACTTAAGTCCAAAGCAAGCTAGCGATTTCCGAGCATGCTCAAAAACACGCTCCGTACTTTAGTGCGGAGTGTTTTTGACAAAATTTTATTTATATCAATTTTTAAGATTATTGAGCTCATAGATTAACTTTTTTACATTGTGTTTCCAAAAAAATCCCTTGATCACTCTTTTTGTACCAGCTTTTCCAAATTTTTTTCTTAATTTTTTGTTTTTTATCAATAATGTTATCTTTTTTACTAAGTCTTCTGTATCGTCAGACTTGACTAAAAATCCAGTTTGTCCATCAATAACAGCATCTTCAGTTCCTCCGGACAAACCAGCAATAACTGGCTTTCCAAAATAAGAAGCTTCTATATAAACTATGCCAAAGCTTTCAATAGTATCCCTTATATCCCTACTCATCAAAATGAAAATATCACACAAATTGTAATAATTTGCTAATTCACTGCCTGTCTTTATCCCTAAAAATTTTATATTTTTTTCTAAACCAAGTTCATTTACTAAATTGATTAACTTATTCTTTTCCGGGCCTTCTCCTATAATAAAATATAGCAGATTTGGGAATTCCCTTATTATCCTTGGTAGCACTTTTATTATAACATCAATGCCCTTTTTTGGAACTAATGAGGAAACGGATAAAAAAATTATTTTATTATCAAGCCCTAATTTTTTTCTGAGTTTATCCTTATTTATATTAGGTTTTAGCCATTCTGGGTCAATTCCATTATTTATTACAACTAGTTTATTTCTTCTTATGTTAGGTCTTAATAATTCTTCGGTTTTTTTGCTTACACAAATAATTTTATCAGGAAAAGATAAAGCTGTTTTTATTATCAGGTTTTTTATAAAACTCTTTTTTGGCAACTCCCACGCTGTTCCATGAGATATTACTATGAATTTTTTCTTGAGAAGTTTGGCTGTTAGCCCAATTAATATTGTACTTATTCCAACAAAATTCTGCATAACAAAATCAAGATTTGATTTTTTATTTAGCGATATTATCTTTTTTATACATCTTAATGAAAATGATAGACCTCTTGATAGTATCATAGTGTCTATACTTATTAATCTATTAACTGTTGTACCATCTATGAGCTCCTTTTTTTTGTCTTTTAAGCTACCAGTTGTCAATATGTGGATTTCATGCCCTTCTCTTGCCAGATACTTGGACTGCTGGCGTACAAAAATTCCTAATGTTGGATCTAATTTATTTGGGTATAGGTATGATATGATTACAATTTTCATAGATTTTTGATTTATGTTATATAGTTTATAAATTTAGTTGATTAATTGATCATTTTTAATAAGATTTAATTAAAATAAGATAATAAAATCATACCTCTTCAAACAATATATCATAAGTATTTGTTCCTTCAAATTTTTTAATTTTATTATACCCTAAATTCTTCATAAACCTAGTAACTTTTTTTTCAGTGCCTCTATCCACTTCACAAACTACTTTAGGTTTATAGCTCAATAAAGATTTTTTCATACCTTTTAGCACCTCAAACTCATGTCTTTCCACATCTATCTTTACAAGGTCTATTCTATTAATTCCAAGATCTAAATCATCAAATTTTGAAACTTTTACATTTTCGTATCGCCCGTAGCCAATAAGGCTATGCCACCCAGTTGATTTCTTATCAGTATAGAGACGAACATTTCCATTCTTATTTGATAAAGCTATCTTATACACTTCAACTACACTACCTTTGGTATTATCTTGCAATGTTTTGTAATTCAAAGATGAAGGTTCAAAAGCTATAATTCTTCCTTTTGTAATTATAGAAGTTGCTAACACTGTGAAATACCCTATGTTTGCTCCAACATCTATAAATACGAAATCTTTCTTTAAGTTTTGTTTCATAACCCTCAATAAATCCTGTCCATAATTTTGAAAATAATAAGCCCTTTGCAAATCATTCGATAAATCAAGTTTCATTTTGTAATTAATAGTTGAGCCAAAAATATTAAATCTATTCTTAGTTACCATCACTGGTTCATTAACATTACTAAATATTTCTTCCATTAACAAATAATTCCATCGTGATAAAGTATCATTAAAGGTTATCGATTGTGATATTAAAGCTAAGAACTTTTTTATTCCGGTTGGAAGATAGCTGGCTATATGTCCTAAAAATTTTAGCAATATTTCAAGTAAATTTTTGATAGGTTTGAAATAATTTTTTGATTCATTTTTTATTGATACGCCATTCCTGCTTTTCTTATTATGTTTCATTCTATTATCCATACGCATGATTAATGGATTTGTCTATTCTTTAATTGATGATAGCTGATGTATTTATATCTTTTATTTTAGATTTAAATTTGGAGAATCAGATAATCAATAAGTGCCTATGTATGTGTCTCTGGCCAGCATCCATGCCTTTAAGTCTAAAGGAAATTTAAAATTAAAGTTTTTTATTCTGTACATAAACGATGGATATAAAAATAAATCAGCTAATTTCCATAAACTTAGAATTAGATATTTTATTCCGAACTTTCTCCCTTTATTTTCTTCTCTCAGCCAATTTCTATGAGCGACATATCTAACGACCTCTCCAAACATCACAGCTTTTTTTCTAAAATCTTTGTCTACCCATACTAATCTTTCTGCTTCTGCTTTATTATTCCATCCAAAGTCAATCCACTCCTCTAGAAATTTTCTTTCAGGGTAACCATGCTCTAAACATACTTCGTATAATGGGGTTCCAGGATAAGGTATAAGCATGAATAATCCATTCACTTTAATATACTTCATTTTCCATAATTCCTGGATTAAATCTAAAGTTTTTTTGAAATCTTCTTCAGTTTCTCCAGGAAATCCCCACATAAAACTATAAATCGCCTCTATCCCAGCTTCAGAGCATTTTCTAGCGCTAATTCTAATATCCTCAATTACCCCTTCTTTTTTAATCATCTCTAGAATTCTATCGGATCCAGATTCTCCCCCTATTGAGAAAGTGGTAAAACCACTCTTTTTCAATAATTCAAGAAATTCCATATCATAATCCTTAAAATATTCTGCCCTGCAAAAGCCTGACCATTGAAATTTTAGATTCTTTTCAATTATGCCTCTGCAAATTTCTTCTACCCTTTTTTTATTGACAAAAATGTTGTCATCAGTTATAAAAATCCTTTTTGGGCCAAAAGTTTTCATTATATACTCAATTTCATTGACAACAACCTCTGGTCTTTTTCTTCTATAACTCATCTTATTATATATCAAATTATGGCAAAAAGTGCATTTGTAAGGACATCCTCTGCTAGTTTCATATACAAAAAAATCTTTTAAAGGATATTTATCTAATTTAAGCAAATGGTATGGTAGATTTCCAAATTCATTAATGTCTAAGAACGGCCTGTCTGTATTAGAGACAACTTTTCCGTCCTTTTTAATTGTAATGCCTTGAACATCATCTATTGCCTTATTTTCTGAAAATCTTTGCGCAAGTTCCAGCATAGTTCCCTCTGCTTCACCCCTTACAAC
The DNA here is from genome assembly GCA_964602555.1 of uncultured Methanosarcinales archaeon. GTDB lineage: Archaea > Nanobdellota > Nanobdellia > Woesearchaeales > GW2011-AR4. The sequence continues at coordinate 24,255 of CAZRRL010000001.1, forward strand.
TATATCAACATATTTGTGCTCTGCAGTCTGTTCAGGAAGAAATGAAGCATGTGAGCCACCCCAAACTATAGGTATATCTTTCATCGATTTTATTCGCTTAGAAAGCTCGATAGCATCTGCAATTTCCTTGCCAGTTTTTACGCCAAAAGCAGCGTATAGAACATCGTCGAGCTCTAATTCTCTATCAACCTCCTCTTTGGATAAAACCCTCATATCTATAATTTTGGCTTTAAATCCATCTTTGATAAGAAAATTTGCTATAGATAACAGAGGCATGGGCATATATCCAGATGTACTTTTTGCGCCTACGTTGAACAACAACACAGTATCTCGGTTTGACATGAAACAAATATAATTTGATATATATTTAAATGTTTTGAAAATTTAGAACATATGAAAGTAAATGTACTTGCATTTGGTTTTGACATAATAAATTAATTTCACTTAAAGAGTGTACATAGAAGTATATCTTTTAGTAAACTTAAGAAAATTCATTTATCCTGAATTATCTCTCCATCTCCACATTTTTTCTTCCTCTACAAATTTCTTTTCCCAAATCCATTGGCTACCATTTTCCTTAAACCAGTCTATGGTTTTTTTCAGACCCTCTTTTAACTCTATAGTAGGTTTCCAACCTGTTAATTTATGCATTTTTGAATAATCAGCTTGTAATCTTTCAACATCCAGAGGTCTTAATCTTTTTTCAATAACTTCAATTTCAACCGATTTATAACCCATTAAAGAACCAACCATTTCTGCCAATTCTTTTATGCTCCAGTCTTTCCCAGAACCCATATTGACAACTTCTCCAACAGCAGCATCATATTTCATCAGTTCAATAGCGCCTCTTGCAGCATCTGTAACATAAGTGAAATCCCTGCGTGCATTTATGTTACCTAATCTTACCTTGTTGCTTTTTGACAACTGCTTGATTACTTCAGCAATAACATAGGGCTGGGTTAGTCTTGGACCGTATACATTAAATTGCCTTAGTATTATGACAGGAACATCATGTTCATGATGTAAGGTAAAACATAGTCTGTCTGCTGCAAGTTTGCTTACAGCATAAGTAGAGCAAGGTAAAGTTGGATGATTCTCGTCCATTGGTACATATTTTGCAGTTCCATAAACCTCTGATGTAGAATACTGCAGTATTCTCTTAACTCCAGCTTCTTTTGATGCAAGCATTATATTAAGTACGCCTCGTGCATCAACATCAAAAAATTCTTGAGGTTTGTCATAGCATTCTGGTATAAATGGGAAAGCAGCTAAATTAAATATGTAATCTACCTTATTTTTTTTTATAATCTTGTTCAGATCATTGTCTCTGATATCACCATTTATTATCTCAATCTTGTCTTTAACTTCTTCGAGATTAACTAAATCGCCGCTAGTAAAATTATCTAAGACAATCACATTAGCTTTCTCTTTGATAAGTTCTCTTACTAATGTAGAACCAATAAAACCTGCACCGCCAGATACTAATACATTTTTATTTTGAAAAGTCATAGAATCCTCCAGTTCAAGGTTTAGATAAAGCTATATAAATTTTTCGCCATCGCCCATTTAAAAAACAAAATTTTTCAGAATTATATTTTTTCAATAAAATAATACCTCCTAGTTGTTCCTTTGATTAACCTGAAAAGTGGCATAAATATTTTGAGGACAGTTCTAGCAATAGCCTTACCAATAATATTCCTTTCCATAAATTTTATATAATAAGACAATGCTGGATGTTCACCATACACCATTTTCATTTTATATTTTTTCAATAAAATAATATTTTCTATTTCGTTTGGGTGTGGTATACCGCAGTCAACATGCTCTCTTGTATTTTTGTAAGTGGGTGTATTTTTGTTCCAGTTTGCCAATATTTTTAAATCCCACTCCGTTATAGCAAATGGGCATGTGAGCATAATAAATCTTTTGCTTACCCGTAACATTTCTTTTAATGTTTTTTTTCTATATTTTCTTGGTATGTGCTCTATGGTATCGACTGATACTACAACATCGAACTCGTTATTTTTGAATGTATATTTTTTGTTTGGAGGTATAAGTATTTCTTTTAGATATTTATTCTTGTGTTTTTGGAATTCTACATCAATGCCAGTAACATGATGCTTAAAAAACCTTGTAACGCCTTTGCTTCCTGAGCCTACTTCTAATACTTTAAGTTTATTGTGAGTTTTTTTTAATTCCTTAAGCTTAGCTACAATTGGTTCGTATCTTAATTTCAGGTTTATACTTACTTCTAATGGCGAATTATGAAGTATTTCTAGAATTTTGTTTTTTATTTTCATTGTATCTATTATGATCATTCAGTATCTAAATGGAATTACTATAAGTTTTTAATCTTAAATTCATGTTCAACTTCTTCCATATCATGCTCAACCATAATTTTAACAATGTCCTTATATCTTGTCCTTGGATTAAATCCAAAAGTTTTTCTTGTTTTAGAACAATCTTCCACAAGTGTGTCTGTTTTTCCTGGCCTTAATAATTTTTTATGCATCAGCCAAATCACCTCGATGCAAAGTAATTTTGTCTAGTATATGTATTATGCTTTTTTTATTGCCCGTTGCAGAGCGCCTGATAAACCCGTGTACCTCATAGCCTTTTTCTAATAATATTTCAGCTAGATTAACTAAATCGCCGCTAGTAAAATTATCTAAGACAATCACATTAGCTTTCTCTTTGATAAGTTCTCTTACTAATGTAGAACCAATAAAACCTGCACCGCCAGATACTAATACATTTTTATTTTGAAAAAACATAAAACTCCTCTCAAGCTTTAGGCAAAATATATATAAATGTTTTGGGATAATTAAATGTTTTGACAATCAAATTTTTTTATAATGTAGAAGTTCTACATCAAAAAAATGCTTTTGTTCTGTAATTATATACCCTTTTTTTAAGAAATCTTTTATTTTGTCTTCTTGTCCGGTGTATTTGGTAAAAGTTAAGACTAACCAAAATGAATTATTCCCATTTAATTTGGCTTTTAAGTCATCAAAATTTCTAATTCCAATAACATTTTCCTTTTTCTCAGAATAATATTTTAAAGCTACTTGGGCAGTAGCAATGTTTACGAAAATCGGCTCATTAAAGCCTGATAGATAAGCAGATGCCTCCCTAAATTGCGGTTTATCTAGATTAGTGTAATAAGAATGCAAAGGCATAATATGTGCTGCCAATAATAAAATTATCATCAGTTTTTTGTATCTTTTCAAGCTTATAATTCCTTGTGAAAATAAAATTATAAATGGCGGAACAGAAATCAATAGATATCTCACAGAGCTAAAAACACGAATATATGTAAATAAAGAAAATACAAGACTAATTACTATTGGCACAAAAAACCATAAGAGTAAAAGCAACGTATTGCTCTTATTTCCTCTTTTAAAAAAACTTATAATAAAAAAACCATAAGAGAAAATAACTACCAACATTAAACTTATTATAAGCAATAAATCAAGCAAACTAAAAGTTTTAAAATCATTGTTTTTGATTTTTAATTTTAGGCTTTCAGTAGGATAAATCCAGCCACTGAGATTTACCATCACCTTAATGATTGATGCTGGAGTAATAGATGATGCATCAGCTGGCCTGGTTAACCATATTTCTACAGTATTTTTAGGCTGAAGAGAGCTGAAAATTAACGGTAAGTTAATCAAAAATAGGATGACATATGCAATTATAGCTTTTTTAACAAAATTTTTGTCAAGTCTTACAACAAAAATAGTATAAGCCAAGAAAATTACATCAATGACTAAAACAAAAAAAATCAGATAACTTGTATATAAACCCAAAGTTATTGAAGCCATGTATAGTACCCAGCTTGTAAACTTATTATTTTTTAAAATCCTTATAAAGAAATAAGTGGATAATAAAACGAAAAATACATATATGGAATATTGTCTTGCTTCCTGGGAATGTTCAATCGCAGGAATGCTAATTGCATAGAAAAAAGAAGACAAAAGGGCAACTTTCTCATTCAACAATTTTTTGGCTACCAGAAAAACAAGAAGTATTGATAGTATGTCAAATATTGCAGAAAATGACCTTAGTGAAATTTCTGATATAGAAAAAATCCTTGTCCAGTAGTGCAATAAAATAAAATACAATGGAACCTCTCCTCCAACAGAATAGTATTCTGGAAGGGTGTTTCCATACAAATATATATTTTTTAATATTCCTAATGAGCCGTGTTTAAGCATTACTGTAGCTGTTGCGCCCTCGTCCAGCCAGAAACTTTCCTCTCCAATTTTATAAAATCTTAAAAATGAGCCTAAAATTAGAATGCATATTAAAAACACCACAGTTTTTCTCATTTTCTTACAATAGCAACAGTAACCCAACTTATGTATCGTAAAAATGGAATATGCTCCAAAATAAAATCATCGAATTTTGCAAACACATTAAATATAGATAAAGCTAATTTTTCATTTTTTAAAAGATAAAACAAAAAAAGAAAAAATGTAGAAAAGAGATAAAATTCTTTATGCTCAGCTTTTAAATTATTTATTTCTCTTAATGTTATATAATTTGGCTTTGTTTTTTTATATGGTGAAAAAAACCTGTAAGGAAAGGCAAAAATCCAATACTTCAGTGTTTCTTTAATCACCAACAAACCATCTGGCTTAAGCGTTCTTAAACATTCTTTAAGAACTCTTTCTTTTTGCGTATGCATAAGAACACAATTGATATAGATAAAATCAAAAGAATTATCCGGAAATTGAAGTTCCTCAGCTTTCATTATTATTGCATTGAGGTTTTTTAACTTATTTCTTTTGGCAAGATTTTTAATTAATTTTATGCTTTCTTCTGACAAATCTATTGCAGTAACTGCAGCTCTTTTTTTACAAAAATATATCGTTTGCAATCCAGAGCCGCATCCTATCTCAAGTAATTTCTTATCTTCAATGTTGCCTAACCGATTATAGGAATAATCCAAGGCATCCTTTTGCATGACAAGGCCTATAATTTCAGTTCTTCTGGTTTTTTCCTCGGAAATCCAAGTATAATCCCAAAAATTACCTCTTGCCATTTTTTTGAAGTATTAATTCTTGCTCTGCTTCCATTAAATCATGCTCAACCATAATTTTAACTAACTCTTTGAATTTAACTTTTGGTTTGTAACCAAAAGCTTTTCTTGCTTTAGAATAATCACCTAAAAGCGGATCAGTTTTTCCAGGCCTTAATAATTTTTTATCAATTTCTATATAATCATCAGCATTCAAACCAACACATCTAAAAGCCTCTTCTGCAAATTCCCTAATTGAATGTAACTCGCCAGTACAAATTATAAAGTCGTCTGGCTTATCAAGCTGTAAAATATTCCAAGCAACTCCCACATATTCTTTTGCATACCCAAAATCAATTTTTATACTTATGTCTCCTAGATATAACTTTTTTTGTAAACCTTTTGATATTCGTGCTGCAGCCTTAGTTATTTTTCTAGTAACATATTCTTCATTACGTCTTGGGCTTTCATGATTGTAAAATATAGCTGCAGAAGCAAACAAACCAAAAACCTCCCTATAATATCTTGTGAGCAGATAAGCAAAAGCCTTTGCACATCCATAAGGACTTTGCGGTCTAAAATTAGTTTCTTCATTTTGCGGATTAGGAGCTTTACCAAACATGTTAGAAGAAACTGGTTGAAAAAATCTTATTTTTGTGTCTATCTGCTTAATTATCTCAAGAATCCTGCCAACAGCAGCTCCTGTAATATCAAAAGAATAATCAACTGAGTCATAGCTCCAACTAACATGATCTTGATCTGCCATATTGTAAATCTCCGCTGGTCTAACTTCATTAACGACTCTATAAACTGAAGTTGCATCAGCCAAATCACCTCGATGCAAAGTAATTTTGTCTAGTATATTTATTATATTTTTTTTATTGCCTGCTGCAGTTCTTCTAATTAAACCATGTACTTCATAGCCTTTATCAAGCAAAAATTCTGCTAGGTATGAACCGTATACCCTGCTTACGTTACTTGGCCGGTTATACCTAAAACAAGGGCTTTTTTCTCTTTCATTTCATATACACCATTCCATTTGTAGTTGTAACATAAAACAGGAGCATTTCCAATTAGATTAAAAAAATGTTCTTTCGACTCTGAAAAAATTCTGATTTTATTACTACTTAATAAATTTGCTGAAATCCCAATATCTTTAAGCGTTGAGATAAGGAATAAATTTCCATCTTTGGTGAATCCATCTGTAGCCAATTTGATTTCAAAATATCGAGAATTTGGGAATTTATGTCTATTCGAAAATCTTATTGAACCATCACTTAAAAACCAGTAGAGTAATACTTCTTTAGTTATCTGTAAATCTTTTGGTATAACTTTCTTACCATTCACATACCATTTTTTCCAGAAATCTAAAAGATTAGGAACAAAATGGGACTTGACATGGTAACAATTCCATTTTTGGTCTTCCCATATTGGACCCCATTCTAGGGGAAGTACTTGCATGACATGCTCAAGAAATTCTTTATATTTGCAACCTTGAGTATATCTCGCAGATGACTTATTTGCATCTAAATGACCATCACCTAAAAGAAGTCCATTCAAAATGTTGATTTGTGTTTCGTTAAGCAGAATTGGTTCATTGATACTCCTTGTGTTAGCTTTAGAGATTAAGAACTTAGTAGTTGAGCTATGTTTTTTACCATAAAAAGGATTTTGCTCGCCTTTACGAATTTCTGAAAAATGTTTACGAAGCTCAACAGAGCATTTCTTTCCTCTATTATTTTTTCCAGTAACAGATTTTGCACAGTATCCACTACAATATTGTCTATTTTCATTTCTTTTATTGTCTCGACATTCAAAAACAGTAGAGCAATTTGCACAAACAATTTGTTTCTGCTTCATTTTCATATTACTCTAAATTCTGGTATAGGTACTATAAATTTTCCACCTTTTGAGCGCCATTCTTTTTCTCTCTCAAGAAATTCGTTTAAAAATGCATACGGCAAAACAAGGAAATAATCTG
>CAZRRL010000001.1:31358-36786 GCA_964602555.1 uncultured Methanosarcinales archaeon
CCAACGTCATTCATACCAAGCATATTTTTCAAACACATCAATTGAGCTATAAAAACTCCGTCTTTGGCTAAGGCTTTGGCGACATCAGCAATAAATTGATTTGGGTCTTCCATGTCATAGAACATTCCTATAGCTGTAATTATCTTAGCTTTTTTATTGACTATTTTGTTGTAAGACTCATAATTCCAAAAATCATGAATAAAATAATTCAATCCTTTTCTTCCTTCCTCAACTAAGTTGTTAGCAGGTTCGATACCAACAAGAATAAGTCCTGGTTCAGTATATGTTCTTAGCAGTGTTCCGTCATTAGATCCTATATCCAAAACAACATCGCCTGCTTTTAATTTAAACATTCTTTCGGCTTTTTCAGTTATATCTCTAAGGGCTTTTCTCATAGTTTCTGTCATCCCAGATTTGTACCAATAAAACTTTGAATACAACAATTCTTGCGGAGCAGTATGCTTTAACTGAAGCAGAGAACAATTCTCGCATAGAACTAATTCCAAAGGGGCTTTGATACCTTTGCCTTCATCTTTTTTGTCAATAAAACTACTAACGTATTGCACACCCAATGAAAAAATAAAAACCAATCTATCTGAATCACATACTCTACATGTTTCTCTTTCTATAACTTTCATCTCTTGATCAAGTTCTGCAATACTGCTATGTGACATATCTCATCCCGTTTCTTCTCTCAAAGGGCTTCATTTCTATTAATAAACTTTTTTGTTTTTATTAGTAGTAATGAGAATAAGTTTTTCACTAATTTAATCTAATTTTTATAATTTTGTAGGCATATTGTAAACCATATTTTAACAATATAAAGAGATTGCCATCTGATTTTGATACACCACTTTTTCTTGTACCATAAATGTAACCTACTTCAGTCACTTTGTACCCATTCTTTGTTGATTTGTAAACAAACTCAATAAAATATTCGCCAAAACCTTCTTTAGATAATTTTATTTTGTTAAGTACTTTTTTCTTTACAGCTGCAAATCCAGATGTATAATCTTTAACATCGTACCCTAAGACCAACTGTGCAAATTTATTTATCAGAACGCTAAGTTGAGCTCTCCACCAAGGTCGTAATTCCTTTCCATCCTTAACATATCTTGAACCTATAGCTACATCATAGTCTTTTAATTTTTCAACAAGTTTTGGTATTACTTCAGGTGGTATGCCTAAATCACAGTCAAGCCATATGATTACATCGCCTTTTGCATTTTCTACACCAGTAGCTATAGCAGAGGCTAAACCTCTTTCTTTCATCCTCCTTATTACTTTATATTTAGGATTTCGCATATCACTAACAATTTTCCATGTTTGATCAGGGCTGTTATCGTCAACAACTATAACCTCGTATAATTGCCTACCTAGACTTTTAGAAACTCTTCTTATAGCCTCAACTATATTTTCACTTTCATTGTAAGATGGAAAAACTACAGAGACTTTGGAATTCTTAATTTTATTATTTTTCATATTAATTTTATTCCTTAATTGTTTTTATAGTATTAACGATCTTTGTAATTTCTTCTTTTTTCAGATGACTTGAAGATGGTAAATAACAACCTTTTCTCTCTAGCTCATCAGAAATCGGATAACTTCCACTAATATCAGGGAATCTTTCGTCTTTGCCTTTATAAGCTGGTTGCTTATGCATTCCTATAAAGAATGTCCTTGTATCTATGCCATTTTTATATAATTCTTCTCTAAGTTTAGGCATGCTTATTCCAAAATCTTCCTCAATTAAGATCCCATACATCCAATAAACATTTTTTGCCCATTTAGCCTCTGGTGGTGTTGTTATTCCTTTAACATTCGACAAAAGCTTGTTGTATAATTTTGCATTATTTCTTCTTGCAGAGACATATTTATCAATTTTTTCTAATTGTGCTAAACCAATAGCAGCTTGTAAATTAGTTAATCTATAGTTATAGCCTACTTCTTGATGTAGAAACCTTATTTTCCCAAAAAAATGATCTTTTAGCAGTCTGACTCTTTCAGCCCATTTCTCATTATTTGTGACTATCATACCGCCTTCCCCTGTAGTGATTATTTTATTTGCATAGAAGCTAAAACAAGCGACATCGCCTAAACTTCCAACTTTTCGCCCTTTATATTCGGCTCCATGGGCTTCAGCGGCATCCTCTATTATTTGGATATTATGCTTAGCAGATATCTCTCTTAGTTTGTCCATATCCACAGGATGCCCATATGTATGCACAACCATAATGGCTTTTGTTTTATTAGTTATTTTTTCCTCTATTTTACCTATATCGATGTTCCATGTTTTCAACTCAGAATCAACTAGGACTGGCTTTGCTCCTGCATATATAATAGCATTACATGAAGCGATCATGGTAAACGTTGGTATAATTACTTCATCTCCCTTACCTATTCCCATTGCTTCAAGAGCAAGATGCAAAGCTGCTGTTCCTGAAGAACAACTTACACCGTAATTGACGCCACAGTACTCACTAAATTTGTCTTCGAATTGCTTTATGAATTTTCCTGAAGACGATATCCACCTAGATTTTATACACTCTGTAACATATCTGAGTTCGTTTCCATTCAATGTTGGTTCACATACTGGTATAAAGGATTTCATCTCAGTTCGAGTCCTGTATCGAGTAATACTTTTTTGATATATGGATGAAAGTTTCTCTCGAGTTTTGTTACTACTTTATAGCCATTGTATTCTTCATTGAGCTTTAATTTAAAATTTTTTTTGATAGGTTCTACAACAAAACATACACTTATTGTATGTGTACTAATTCTTCTTTTGTTTGCTTCAAACCGACTAACTGGGAAAAATGTCTCATACACACCTAATATTTTCGATATTTTAACATCGATTCCAATTTCTTCTTTAACTTTTCTTATAACTGCGTTCTTTAAGCTTTCACCTTTCAGTATCCTTCCGCCAATTAGCCACCACTCATTTTTTGCAGGTTCGTACGCCCTCTTAAACAAAAAAAATTTATTCCCGTCTTTAAGTAAAGCATCTACGCAGCAAATTGGTATCAGACTTATTATTTTTTTATATAATTTCAGAGGGATTTTTTCTTTATTAAAAATACTCTTTTTCAGCATTTTTCCCTCTGTAAGGTCCCTGTTTCAATTCAATAAACTTTGAATCTTTAAGGAATATTACTTCATGTGAACAATTAAGAAGAATCATATCGCCTTCATTCAAAATTATTTTTGAATGTTTATCTTTGTCATTATAGATGTTTACTTTGATTTGTCCTCTTTCAACATAAAAAAATTCTTGAGGATAAATATTTTTTAAATTTTTAAAGGATATATGCCTATGTGCTTTAATGTGGGTTCCAGCTTCGTTTAAATGAACTCCTAGCTGAAAAGGGAATTTATCTGGAGTTACAAAGCTACAACCATGTTTATCGAAAGATTTTCTTATTACTATAGCAAGAATTTTGCCATCTACGCTTATTTCTTCAACACTTTTATTACTTTTCATTTTGACTTAGTCTATTTTTAATTATCGATTTAGAAAAACCGAAAATTTATTAGTAATAAAGTCAAGAAAAATTTACCAACTATATAAAGTTTTTTAAATCATTTCTTATCAAAATATTCACATTAAACTATCTGGAATATTATGATACCATTGTTGCCAAACACCCCTTTAAACTTATTTGAGTTTATAAATTCTTGGAGTTTATTGTTAGTTTCATTGACGCCAAATTTCCTCGAAGTTTGGCCATCTATAATGATATATGTATACTGCTCTTTTTTTAGCCAGTTATAATTCATTTCAGCCGTTTGGTTAAATCCACTGCGTTGATATTCTCTGACTTCATTACACCAATGACATATAAATTTGTCAAGACCTATTATCAATGCATTATTTGAAAATGTAAAAACTTTTGTTCCGGAAGGTATGTTATCCTTAAGCCAAATATAACCTTGTATTTCGTCATTTGAAGTCCAAAATGCTCCAGGCGGCCAAGTTGCTGTGTTTACAGCTATTTTTTGCTGTGTTGATGTAAAGAAAATACCTAGTAATAAAAATAATAGAATAGTATATTTGCCGATGTTGCCTAAAAGTTGTTTTGACAAGCTCATAATGTCGAAAGCACCCTCTGCTGCTAAAATGCATACTGGAATTGCAAGCAGCATCCATGCTCTAAAAGGAGACAACTTTATTGTAAATCTTGCAGCATTAACTGCATAAAGTGTAAAAACAAACCACACAAATGTTATAACAAACCAATGATTTTCTTTTTTGTTAATATCTTTTATTTTAAAAAATAAAAATATAATAGCAACAATAGTTAGTATAGATAAAAATATACCTATGCCAATAGGATTATTTATCATGTTTTGTTTTTGTGCAATGAAGAAGTCAGTGAAAGTATAAATCCTGTCTCCAGTTCCGCGAAATGCAGCAGCAGTGCCTTCTTCTTTTAGTACGCCAATATTAAAGCCAATCCCTTTAAGTGTGCTTGTAATACCATACTTAAAAATTATTGGCATCCACCAAAATATAAAAGAAAGAGTTACACCAATTAATCCTGCAATTAAATGATAGAACAAAATTTTTCTTTCTAAAATCATTTTGGTCATTATATAAAGAACTAAAAATAAACCAAAATATGTAGAGTGAGTTGGTGAAGATGTAAATGTTGTCACCATGCTTAATCCAGCAACTACAAACCATTTTTTATCGTATTTTATTCGTTCAAGAGCGTAAAAGCAAACAAAGTACAGTGGAACACTCAAAACAAGTGCCCAAATAAAGTGTGACATAAAAGCTGGAATGGACATCAATGCAAAAGTTGCGAATAACGCTTTATTTTTGTTTTGTGTTAACTCTTTTACAAAAAAGTAAAAGAAAATAGTTGATAAAGATATTATTAATGCATTGAAAAATTTGAGAGTGAAATACATTGAGTCATTTGTCTGATGCAATACGCCTAATAAAAGATCATAAGTTGGAGGGTAAGGATCGATATAGTGAAAAATTCTACTTTCTGTAAAAACTTTTTTTTCGATTGAAACAAATTTAACTCCAAGTGCATGACTCCATGAGTCATCGTCTTCTAAGTATGGATAAGCAAGTGCACCAGAAGCATAGATATAAAGATTAACAAAAAATATAACAAGCATTAACAAAATGCTAATGTCTGTTTTTGTTATTTTAAAATTAAAATTGAGTTTAGGCCTTCTAATAAAGTAATAAAGAGGGTAAATTAAGCTTAAAATTAGTATAAGTTTCCAGTCAATAGGGATATGAAACAAGTTTAATATCAAACCTAAAAACGGCAATAAAGACAAGCCTATGCCTATTCTCATTAAGTTCCTTTCAAGAAAATTTTCTGAGTTTTTTACAAATCTTGTTGCAGTAAAACCTAAGCAAAATGTGTACACAAAAAATAGTACAATTGTAAGATAGCTCATT
>CAZRRL010000001.1:36886-62583 GCA_964602555.1 uncultured Methanosarcinales archaeon
TAGAAACATATTTAAAGCAAGCTTTTTTAGTCTAGAACATGCAAATTTTGATAACTATACCAGCTTATAACGAAGAAAAAACTATCGGAGTTTTAATTAGCCGTATCCATAAAGTTATGAAAAGCAACAATTACAAATACAAAATCCTTGTTGTTGATGATGGAAGCAAAGATAAAACAGCAAAAGTTGCAAAGAGTGCAAAAACAATTGTTTATTCCCATCCTAAAAATTATGGATTAGCTGAAACTTTCAGAACAGAAATAGAGAAATCTCTTGAGTTAAATGTAGATGTTATTGTGCATATAGACGCAGATTTACAATATCAGCCAGAAGAAATTCCGAAATTAATCAAGGAAATTGAAAATGGCTATGACTTAGTTCTAGGAAGCAGATTTCTAGGCAAAATAGAATACATACCTTTGATAAACAAGCTTGGCAATATTGCATTTTCTAAAGTTATATCGCAAATTGCAGAAATGAAGATTTTAGATGCTCAAACTGGTTTTAGGGCATTTACGAAAGAGTTTGCAAAAAAAGTAGAAATAAGGTCAGATCACACTTATACTCAAGAACAAATAATAAGAGCAGTGAAAAATAAATTCAAAGTTAAAGAAGTTCCAATATATTTTGCAAAAAGAAAAGACAAAAGCAGGCTTATCAGCAATCCGTTTTCTTATGCATTAAGAGCATGGATTAATATACTAAGAATTTATAGAGATTACAAACCATTAAAATTTTTTGGAATTATCGGAACCTTAGTATTTTCAATAGGTGTTTTGATAGGATTTTACATGATTTATTTGCATTTTACAACAGGCATTTCTGGACATTTTGCATTACTAATGCTTAACGTTGTTATTCTGAGCGTTGGTTTTCAGCTTTTAACATTTGCACTATTAGCTGATATGTTTGGGGATTAATACAATGCTTAAAAGCTACTTTTCTTATCTTTATGAGCATACTGCAAAAAGTTCTGGAGAAACAGTTTATGCTTTATTGGAGCAAAACAAAAATGCAATTTTGCTTGACTGTGGTTGCTGGGATGGTGTTAATACAAAAAAATTTGGAAATGCTATAGGAACAAAACATCTTTATGGCACAGAGTTTGATAAAGTAAAAGCCAAAGAAGCAGCTAAAAAGGAAATAAAAGTCACAGTTAACAACCTTAATGAGAAATTGCCTTACAAAAATAATTTTTTCGATGTTGTTATTGCTTATCATGTGATAGAGCATCTTGTTAATGTAAGGCTTTTTGTTTCAGAGATTTATCGCGTATTAAGGAAAAACGGATATGTTATAATAGGCACACCAAATTTAGCAAGCTGGCATAATGTTTTTGCTTTGCTGCTTGGCTTGCAGCCATTTTCTGGACCTACAATAAAGCCAGATTATCAATCTGATATAAAGTTTGTGATGGAGCTGAATAAAGCGAGAATGAAAAAGGTTTTTTGCAAAGAGGCAGAAACTCTTGACCATATCAAAGTTATGACAACAAAAGCATTGATAGATTTATTAAAAGGTTTTAATTTTAAAATTGAAAATGTTAGTGGATTTGGTTATTATCCACTGCTGCCATTAATAGCTAGCTTAATGTCAAAACTAGATCCTTATCACAGTCATTATATTGTTGTTAAGGTAAGAAAATGATTGGAGAATTTTTTATAATAGCTGGAAAAATTAAAAAGAATGTTGGATATGTATTTACTAATGATAAAGATAAAATTCTTGATTTGGGGTGTGGTAACAGACCATACTATCATAAAAGCATCAAAGGCAATATAATTTGTTTTGATAAGAGCAAAACAAAAATAACCGATGTTGTTGGTGACGCTGACAAGCTGCCATTCAAAACAAATTTATTCGATAAAATAATAAGCATTAATTCTTTTTATTATTTTAAAAATCCATTCAGTGTTGTGAAAGACTTACACAGGATATTGAAAAAAGATGGAAAATTGGTTTTAGTGGTGCCATTTTTTTATCCTTTGCATGACGCTCCTTTTGATAAGTATAGATTTACAGAGCATGGCTTAAGGTTGTTGCTTGAAGAAGAGTTCAAGATTGAGAAAATAAAAACTATTGGAGGAATTTTTAATGTGCCAGCAATTATTTTTCATGCATTGATCAAGGGCGTTCCTTTAATGTTTACTAAACCATTAAGAAATTTTATTCAAATTATAATGTATATTTTTTATCCTTTTTACATCATAGCGCAGCTTTTTAGCATATTTGACATATTTGATAGAACTGGCAGATTTGCGACTTATTATTTTGTGGTTGCAAGCAAGAAATAGTCAATTGCAAATATTTTTAAATAAATATCTACTATTAGAAAGCATGCAAGTAGTTGTTTTGTGTGGGGGTAAAGGCACTAGGCTTAGCGAGTATACTGAGAGGATACCAAAGCCTTTGATTGAGGTAGGCAACAAACCAATACTGTGGCATGTTGTGCAAATATATAAGTTGCATGGCTATAAAGATTTTATTTTTTGTTTAGGCTATAAAAGTGATAAAATAAAGAAATATTTTAAGAATACAAAAGGTGTTAATATACACTTTGAGGATACTGGTTTAGATGCAAATAAGGCTGAAAGAATCAAAATGGTTGAACATTTAATCAACGAAGAGGATTTTTTTATTACATATGGTGATGATTTAAGTGATGTTGATATCAACAAACTATATCATTTCCACAAAAAAAACAAAAAAATTGTTACTTTGACAGCAGTAAAACTTAAGTCACCATTTGGCATTTTGGAGTTTAATAAAAAAGGAGATGTTGTTGGCTTTAAGGAAAAGCCAAAGCTTAGCTATTTTATGAACGGTGGCTTCTACGTTTTCAATAAAAAAATTTTTTCTTTTATGAAAAAAGGTTACGATTTAGAGAAAGAAACTTTCAATGAGATTGCAAAAGCCAAGCAAATTGCTGCATTTAAGCACAATGGCTTTTGGAAATCAATGAATACTTTAAAGGATGTGATAGAATTAAATGAATTGTACGATAAAGGATTTAGTCCATGGTTAAAATGAATTGGAAAGGAGTGAATGTTTTAGTGACAGGTGCAGATGGCTTTATTGGAAGTCATTTAGCAAAAGCCCTTGTTGGCAAAGGTGCAGAAATAGTAACAATTGTGAGGGACATTAAAAAAAGAAGCAACATAGACATTCTTGGATTAAGAAATAAAATAACAATAATTCATGGCAACCTTGTTAGTTATGAAGATTGTGAAAGGGCTGTCAATGAGTATGATGTTGGGTTTTGCTTTCATATTGCTGCTCAAGCAATTGTAGGAGCAGCAAATAGAAGCCCGTTATCAACATTTGAATCAAATATAAAGGGAACATGGAATATTTTAGAAGCGAGCAGATTATCAAAGACTATTAATGGTGTGATTGTTGCTTCATCAGACAAGGCTTATGGTCAGCAAAAAAAATTGCCATATTCTGAGGAGTCGCCTTTGCAAGGCTATTTTCCTTATGATGCTTCTAAAGTATGTGCTGAAATAATTGCAAGATGCTACTTTATGACTTATAAACTGCCACTTGCCATAACAAGGAATGCAAATACCTATGGGCCGGCTGACATGAACTTCAGCAGAATTATTCCTGATTTAATTATAAAACTTATCAAAAATGAGCAGCCTGTGATAAGGAGCGATGGAACTCCACTGAGAGATTATATGTACATTAAAGACGCTGTCAATGCTTATTTGGCTTTGGCTGAGAATATGCATAGAAAAGAGATTGTTGGGCAAGCTTTTAATTTTGGAACAGGAAAGCCAATAAGTGTTTTAGCGTTGTACAATAAAATTATAAAGTTAATGGGAAAAAATGTAAAGCCAAAAATTCTTGGAGAAGCAAAAAATGAGATATATGCTCAGTACTTGTCGATAAAAAAAGCAAAAAAATTTTTCAATTGGGAACCAAAATATAGTCTTGACAATGGACTGAAGGAAACAATTGCTTGGTATAAGGATTATTTTAGAAAATCTCAGAAATCAAAGATTTCTGATGATGCTTAAAAATCTGGAAATTTTTGACATGAAAATTCTTGTTGTTATGAAGCGTTTTGGTGCAAACAAAGACATGGTTATGCAAGACTTTGGAAGGCAAATAAGATTGTTTGAGCCATTGGCAAAAAAGCATAGCATTGATTTTTTGTGTCCTGATTATGTGAAGAAAGAATCCAAAACTATTAGTAGAAGAGGGATAAGATATATAGTAAGGCCAGTTGGCATTTTTTCAATCATTAATTTTTTTCCTTATTTCAAAAATTTAATCAAAAAAGAAAAATATGATGTTATTGTAGCTACAACAGACCCACTAATAGGAATAGCCAGTTATTACTGTTCAAGAAAATTCAAAATCCCATTAGTTTATGACTTGCAAGATAACTTTAGCATTTACGACACTTACAAAATTCCATTTGTAAAGTATTTTGATGAAAAAGTTGTGAAAAATGCTGATGTTGTTATTACAGTCAGCGAAAGTTTAAACAAAAAAATATCAAACATAAGAAAAAAACCAACTTTTGTAATACAAAACGGAATTGATTTAAGTTTGTTTAAGGTAATTGATAAGTTTAAAGCAAGGAAAAAATTAAAACTTCCATTAAATGCAAAAATAATAGTTTTCATCGGTTCATTGGAAAGATTAAAAGGATTTGATATTATGATTGATGCATTCAATAAAGTAAGGAAAAAATATGCAAATACATTTTTATTATTGAGTGGCAGGGTTGATAAAGGCATTGACATAAATCAAGAAAACATCATTTTTAGAGAATTTCCAAAAAGAGAAGATATTGTTTTGGGCATTAATGCTGCAGATGTTGCAATATTGCCAAATCCAGTAAATGAATTCTCAAAGTATTGTTTTCCGTATAAAATTGTTGAGTATATGGCATGCAATGTTCCAATTGTTGCAACAGATGTTGGTGATGTCTCAATTTTGTTAAAGCGTTACAAAGAAAGTTTATGTAAGCCAAATGATGCTGAAGATTCAGCAAAAAGAATATTGGCAAAATTGGAAAACAATAAAAGAATTGATTACAGCAAAGATTTAAAGCAACGTAGATGGCAAGCTTTGGCTGAAAAGTTGGATAATATTCTAAGCACCATAAGTGAATAATTATAGGCAAAAAACCAAAGATTTATATACTAATACTATTCACTTTTTAAATTAAATTATTCACTTTTTAAATATGAACAACAAAGCAAAAATATTTGAATTTTTATACAAAAGAAGTAGTGACAGCTATAATATTAATCAAATCGCGAGAATTAATGGGATAAGTGTTGGAAGCGCATTTAAAATATTAAAGGAATTTGAGAGGCTTGGCTTTGTTACTGTCACTAGAAAAAATAACGCTATGCTTTATAATGTTATCCTCTCGGACAAAACAAAGGAATTTTATGAAAAATTAGAAGAACAAATCAATGAAAAAAGTAAAAAAAAGACTAAAGTGATTTGCTCAATAAATTCAGATACTGATTACACCACAATCAAAAGGCTTATAGAAAAAGGTATGGACATTGCAAGCATTAACGTTTCAGATATCAATGAGAAGATTACAATTAATATAATCCAAAACATTAGATTTGTTTCACCGGAGATCCCAATTCTATTGTATATAAATGATCCAAAATTTAGTAAATGGGTTAGGTTTGCTTTAAAAAATGATTTAGACTTTGTTGCAGTCCTTGCAAAAAGTGCTTCTGACATAATTAAAACAAACAAGATTCTTGGCTATAATAACATAAAACAGATTATTGGGGAGAAGATCAAAGTAATAGCTATTATTGACAACAGGTCCTTGAGAAACTATAGGGAAATAATATTTGAGGCATATGGCATAATTATAGATAGAAGCAATCTTGTAACTAGCAAAAAACTTGAGATTCTGCCTCGATTGCAGAAATCAATAATTGATGAAAGCAACAAACTTGGAAAACCTGTTATATTGTCAGGCAATATCCTTAATTCAATGACTAAAAAACATCAGCCTTCACAGTCCGATGTTTACGACATTTCAAATGCGGTCTTGGATGGAGTATCTTGCATAATGCTTTCTGAGGAAAAAGAATATGTGAAATACCCTGTAGATTATGTTAACACTCTTTCTAAAATTATCAAGAATGCAGAATCAGGTGAAACATATATTCATAAATATGAAAATGGAAGTTATGATTTAACCCATTTCATCGGTAATGTTGTTTCACAGCTTGAAAAAATACTCTATATAGACGCACTTCTTGTTATAACATCTGGAGGTTACTCTGCAAGAATGATTTCAAGCAGAAGATTGAGATGTAAAACACTAGCTGCCACTGCAAGAAAAAAAATTTTTAGGCAACTCAACTTATTATGGGGCATAGAGCCGTTATACGTCAATATCAATGCAGAAGACATATCAAACAACGATAAAAAGGAAGTGATACTGAAAGCATTGGAGAAAGGCTTTATTGGAAAAAGAGATCAAATAGCAATAATAGCATCAATGTTCCACAGCAAATCCAAAAGAACAAACATGCTCGAAATACATAACGTAAGCGAGTTTTTGGATTATTTGAATAAGGTAGAAGGGGTACAATAAGATGGTATATTTTTACGAGGCAGCATTAATAGACAGCATTGACGACATACAATTTAAGGTGTACAGCAGCACCCATCCTAAAGGATTTATCATAGCAAAGCCAAAATATATTCCAAGTAGTTCAATCAATCTTGCTGGTTTAAAAAAAAGATTTTTATTTAGCAAATGCATGTTTAGATTTAACTTGTTTAACAATAAAGATATAGTCAAAAAAAATTTGAATGTCATAAAGAAGAAATTTCCTGAATATATTTATAACTGCAAGAAGCATAAAAATTGGTTTTTAGGGTTGCCTGAAAAAAAAGTAAAAAAATTCTACGATACAAAAAAAGGTTTGCAGGAATTGCTGAAAGTGCCTGTTGAAGATCTAGACAGTTACTTAAAAGCTACAATAAAGATGATTGATATTCTTGTTGAAGCTAGAATTTCTACTAAAAATTTGGGCGTAAGTCATTCAACTTTATTAGGGAATTATACACCAGGAAAGTCAGACATCGACATCTTAATTTTTGGCATAGATAATGGCTGGAAGGCAATCAAGCATCTAGAAAAAAGTAATCATTCTTCTTTAAAGTGGAAATCTAGGCAAGATTGGGCAAAGTACTATAGGGATAGGGTAGTATCTAAAATCTATACTGAAAAAGAATACGTAGCTAATATGGTCAGGAAAAAAGATGATGGATTTATTGATGGTAATGTTTTTTCATTATTCTGCATAGAAAATGAAGATGAAACTTGGTATGACTGGATAGATGAGCATGAACCATTAGGAATTGTAAAGATAAAAGCCAAGGTAAAGAGTGCATATTATTCAATTGTGAGACCTGGTTATTATGAGCTGGAAGATTCTGCTGTGATTGAAGGTTATAAAGATGTTCCAATTAAACGAGTTGTCACATGGGCAAGACCTTTCAATCTGCAAGCAAGAGAAAATGAGTATATAGAGGCATGTGGACTTTTGGAGAAAGTTAAGTCAAAAGAAGAGGAGTTTTATCAATTAGTTATAGGATACTTTGATGCGTATACTACCGACAGAGGTGAAAAAGAGTATCTAAAAGCTTGTTTAAACTAAAATGCACTTTTACGAATCTTCCATAATTACGACTCTTGACGGATTGCACTGCCAAGTTTATGGTAATCAGCATCCTAAAGATAGGATACTAATCAAGCCTAAGTATGTGCCAACTAACAAAATATCCAGCGATTTCTTACCATATAGATTTATTTCTGGAAGAAAGATGAACAGGTTAGATCTTTGGATAGATAAAGATAAGCTTAGGCAATACATCAATGGTTTTACTAAAGCTTATCCTGAATACATATTCAAAAGTCCGTTGCATGAAAAAAGCCCATTATTTTTTGCTGTACCAAAAAGAAGGATTGATAGGGCTTACTTTCCAAGAGAGGGATTAGCTGAGCTTATGGGCATGCCGGACAAGGATTTGGATAATCATCTAAGGGCTGTTGTTGAACTCATTTCATTTCTTCTTAAAAGTAATTTGAAGCTAAAAGATTTCGGCATCACATATTCAACCTTAATGGGGCATTATTCACCAAACATATCAGATATAAACATTGTTGTTTATGGAAAGAATAAATTTTGGGAATTAATGAATTTCTTAGAGAAAAACAATTATAAGGACTTAAGGTGGAAGACGTATGAGGAGTGGGAGCATTTCTACAAGAAAAGAAATCGTCATATGATTCATAAAAAGGAAATATACATAAAAAATATGCATAGGAAAAAATCTGAAGGTTTCTTTAAAAACACTTTATTTATCATATTCGCAGTAGAGAACGCTGATGAAGCATGGTTTAAGTGGGGAGATGAAAAATACAAGAAGTTGGGAATTGCTAAATTTGAAGCATTGGTGAAAGATAATAAAAATTCAGTTGTAAGGCCCGGCTGTTACGAAATCTCTAATTCAAGGTTCATTCATGGAGATGTTTCCTGCAAAGATTTAACAATTAGTAAAATTGTATTTTACTCTAGAGATTATTGCATGCTTGCATATCCTAATGAAAAAATTGAGGCAAGCGGTATTGTTGAGGAAGTAACTCCAAAGTCGGGAAAAAAATATTACAGAATAGTTATTGGGTATTTTGATTCATATTTAAATGGTATGAGAGATAAGGAATACATAAAAGTTTTAGACGATTAAAATGAATGAGAGTAAAGAAATTAAGAAGCTATTTAATGAAGATGTAAGCCAAAAAAGCGATTGTAATTTATGTAAAGAAAGCAAGCACAATATAGGAGAAAAAACTGGGTATGGAATAGTAGTCTATAAAATTGGAAATTCAAAAAATGGTTGGTTTGCAACATTATCACCTAAAACTGGCGGAAATCCTAAATTTGATTTTACAATTCAATTAATGCCATTTTCACATCTAACACATTTCTCTCAGATGGTTTCTTATCCAGAATGTGGAGAAAATTTTGGAATAGCCTTTTCGAAAATATGCAGAGCTATGACAATAATTCTAATGCAAAAAGAGGATTTAAAAGCCATCTCTGAAGAGAGAAATCAATCTGTGCCTATTGCAACATATGGAAAATGTACAACTTGGAAAGAAAAAAAAGAACATTTACACATCAAAATCTTCCCTTTTAGAGGCGATATTGGGCAGCCTTACACAGTTGATAGCTCCTTTGCAAGAAAAGAAATATTCAAAGAAAAAAATGGAAAGAAATTTGTCAAAATGAATCCAGTTAAAAAAGTAATGATTGAAAAAGGTAGTCTTAATCAATTAGCAAATGATTTAATATACTTATTAAAAAAGTAAAATGATTGATTTACAAAGTCACACTGTAGCATCTGATGGAGATTTAACTCCAGAAGAATTAGTTAAACTTGCTATTAAAAAAAAATTGAGCGCTATTGCGATAACCGATCACGATTCGATAGCTTCTCTAAAAAGAGCGATTGAATATTCTAAGAATAAGGGTATTGAGGTTGTTCCTGGAATAGAATTAAGTTGCGACGATTCATTGTATAACTATGATAAGATAGATGTTCTTGGTCTTTTCATTGATTTTAACAATAAAAAATTAATTGAAGTGATAAAACATATTAATAACAAAAGAGAAGAGAATAAAAAATTGATAATTGAGAAGTTAAAGAGCTTTGGCTATGGAATAGAATATGAAGATGTCAAAAAAACAGTTAAAGGTACTTTTGGAAGACCACATATTGCAAAATATTTGCTAAGGAAATACCCTAAAGAATTCAGCTCTGTTAGGGAAGTTTTTGATAAATTAATAGGAAAAGGAAAAAAAGCTTTTCTAGAAACTAAAGATAGGGTTTCAATAAAAGACGCAATAAAAGTGATAAAAGAAGCTGGTGGAGTATCTATACTTGCACATCCAGGAATTTATTCAAGAGAAGACTCTATTAAAATTATTGACTATTTCATTGACAATGGAGGCGATGGCATAGAAACTTATTATCCTTATGATGTTATATGTCCTGAATTAAATATTGATAAGAATGGCAATGCAAAGTTAATAAAATTCTATAAAAAAATTGCAAAATCAAAGAAGATTCTTGAAAGTGGTGGCAATGATCATCATGACAAGTACAGGTTCACTTTGGGTAAAGTAAAAATACCAGATAAAGTTTTAGAAAAACTTAGAAATAGAGCACCAGCTTAGTTAAAAATGGGAAAGGCATGGACAATTTGGTTTACTGGACTGCATGGAGCAGGAAAAACTACAATAGCCAAAAATCTGGTTGATATTTTGAGAAAGAAAGGTATAAAAATTCTTCTTATAGATGGTGATGATATCAGAAAAGTAATTTCGTCAGATTTAGGTTATACACTAGAGGATCGCAACGAGCATATGAAAAGGGTTGCTGATTTATGCAAGATTATTTCTGATAATCAAATTCTTAACATTGCATCAGTAGCATCCCCTACTGAAAAATCTAGGTTGTATGCAAAGAAGGTAATTAAGAATTTTCTGCTAGTTTATGCAAAATGCCCTTTGGAAGTATGCCAAAAAAGGGATGTTAAAGGTCATTATAAAAAAGCAGATAAAAGTCATAAAGGATTTAGAAATTTTCTTGGCGTGTCATTAAAATACGAAGAGCCCAAAGATCCAGATATCATATTGAATACTGATAAAGAGTCAGTTAAAGAGTCTGTCAATAAGCTAATCAATAAACTTAGGAAAAAGAAGATAATAGATATTTAATATGAAACACAACATAAACCTTCAATTGAAAAAAACTAGTACATAGATTTAAATATTAATTTAAGCTAATGCAGAACAATATAACATGGTAGAATCTATCAATGAGCTAAAAAAGATATGTTATGCTAATTATGACACTAGAGTTCCCTTGTACATGGAGCTGGTTACAAAAAAGATTTCTATCTACATCACTAAATTACTGCTTTATACACCAATACATGCAGACCAAGTAACTATTTCGATGATTTTACTAGTTGCTTTGGGTTCTATATTAATGGCCTTTGGCACTTTGAAGTTTATGCTTATTGGAATTCTGTTAATTCATTTTACAGTTATCCTAGATAATGTAAATGGTGAAGTTGCAAGATACAGAAAAGAAGGAAGCATTACAGGCACTTTCCTTGAGCAATTTTATCATGAAATCTCAGTTCCATTGATTTTCTTTTCTTTTGGCTATGGGGTTTTTATTCAAACAGGTTACAAATCAGCTTTGATATTTGGATTTTTATGCGGAATATTCTCAAGATCAACTGTTTTGTCAGCAATAAAATCTGCTGTTGTGAAAAACGCAATTAGGGACAACAAAAATGACAAAGTGGACGAAAAGTTAAAAAAATATGCATTTATCGTAGGAAAGAATCCGAATGTTGAAGGTGGTGGCACAAGAGCTGGCACTAGAATGTATCAAATATACGATTACATAAGAGAATTCTGGAGTGCTCCATTCAACATAGTTCATATCAACATTTTAGTTGTTTTAGAATTAATAAATTATTATTATGGCTTCTTGCCACCATACTTTATGCTTTATTGGTATTTAGTTGTTTACGGAACAGCATCTGTTTTGGTTCAAATAACATCATTTGTAGTGCATTACAAGGGCAACACAGTATATCATTATTATATTGCCATGCTCAGAAAATCAGAAAAAAAGAGGTAGTTATTTGACTTTCTTATACGCTGCATTTATTGTAACGAAATCAACATCGTGAAATTTTTTCGCATATTTTATAAATTCTTGTGTATCGTTAATGACTTTAGTTAAAGTTCCATCAGCATATGTCCCTTCTATGCTATGTGAAATAATTACAAATATAAATGACCTTTTTGACCTATCTGCATTTCCATAATAATAATCAAATGCTGCTTTAAGCAGGGCTGTATAAACAGGATCTGCTCTTAGCATTAAACCAAAAAATTTGAAAGTAGCTATTGGTATTTCAAGCACCCTTGAGTCTTGATATACCGTATTTTGATAATTATTTAGCGAAAGATACCAAGGGTAATGCATATTTACTTTGCTCCAGTCATAATACATACCATCTTTGATATGGCCTTTAATCCCAGGTGTAGCAGAACCATCAACCTTAAATCCAGTTTCCTGCAACGCTTTGACTGCTTTTGTATCAAGTCCCCAATTACCCCATCTAAAACTAGAAACATTAACTCCTAGATGCACCTTAATCAAATTTTTTCCGCTTACTAATAATTGTTTTATCTGGTCAAAGCTATAAAACTTAGCACTTGTGTAAGCAAATTTGCCTTTTAGTTCATTCTGCAATGCAAAGTCGCTATCTGGGTGCAAATGCAAACCTATTTCATGTCCTTCTTTATGTAATAACTTAAGTTGTTTTATAATTTTTGATAATTCAATGCCATTTGCGTTGAAACAATTTGTTGACAAAAAAAATGTGCCTTTTACATTATACTTGTTCAAAAGGTTTCTCCAGTTTTCTATTCCTTTATAAAAACCGATGTAAGCATCAGGCCTTGTTTTTTGCCATACTCTTGATTCGTCTCTTTCTAGGTAGCCTGATTCTGTATCTATTGTTAGAACAACCAAAAATTTTTTTCTTTTAGCTTTATGAGAATTTTTAAGATTTTTAACACAAACAAATCTGGACAAAATTTTAAGAATAAACTTTCCAGTTGGTTTATTGAAAAACCTATATAATTGAATTTTTAGATTATAAAATAGTTTCATCTTTCTAATTCACGATAAATTTCATCAAATTTCCCTACTATGTTTGCCCAATCATATTTTTCCTTCACATAGTTTCTTCCATTTTCAGCAAGTTTGTCTCTGAGCTTTTTATCACTTAAGACTTTAATTATATTATTTGCCAAGTCAATTTCATTTCTTTCCCTAACTAATAAGCCGTTTTCATTGTCTCTTACAATAAACTTTATTCCTCCTGACGATGTTGCAATAACACAAGTGCCACATGCCATTGCTTCAAGCAAAACCAATCCAAGACCCTCTGTCCCTATCTTGCTAGTAATAGAAGGCAAAACAAAAACATCAGCTAGGTTATAGTAATCAGCTGTTTTTTTATGTTCAATTGCTCCCAAAAATTTTATATTTTCATTTACACTAAGAGAAGAAACAAGCTTTTCTAATTCACGCTTATACTCCCCTTCCCCAATAACCAAGAGCAATGTATTTGGAAATTTATTTTTGACAATAGGTATTGCTTTTATTAGGTAATCTACGCCTTTCTGCTCATTAAGTCTGCCAACAAAGAGGATTATTTTCTTATTCTTGTATTGTTTAAATTTATTTTTTATTCTATTATTTTTGGAAAAAATTTTTGTATCAACACCCATTGGAATAATATTTAGTTTATTGCTAAATTCTGGAAACCTTCTAACAACTTCATTTTTTGTGGCTTCGCTATTAACAGTACATACATCGCAGTTTTTCAATATAATCTTTTGCATTTTTTTAAATAAGAAATTTTTTAGTGGAAACAAATCACTTCCATGAATCGTAACAATTAATGGCACTTTATAGATTTTCTTTAATATAGTGCCAATAATGCCTTGGGGAATAATCCAATGAGTATGTATTATGTCTGGGTTGTATTTTCTCGCTAATGATTTTGCAACTAAATATTCTGATATTAAAAAAAATAGTACCTGAAATTTTGCTAGAAAGTTATTCCTTACATTAGGGATTATCCCTGCTCCATATGCTACTTTTTGCAGTTTAGAAGGGATAAAATATCGGAAACGGTGTACTTGAATTTTGTCAAGTTTTTCAATTTTAGCTGAGCCATATGCATGCGGAGCCAACACTATTATTTTTCTGTCTTTTCTTGCTAATCTATTGCTAAGCTCATATACGAAATCAGGAGTTGTATCAGCCTTCCATCTCGGAAATGTTGAAGATATGACTAATACATTTTTCATGACGAAGAATTTGCCATGTTTGTTTATAAATTTGTTGGTTGGGGCAAAGGTTTTTATATGGTTGCGTTTTGTTTTTTAGGTTATGAGTACTGTAAAAAGAATCTACAAAAATATGTTTTTTTTAAGCACTGCTGAAATAATATCAAAAATTTTGCAGTTTGTTTTGATGGTATATGCCGCGCGTTTTTTAGATAAGTCATCTTTTGGCAAGTTCAGTTTTGCTTTATCCCTGTCATTTATAGCAATAATTATAGCAGATCTTGGAATACATACATTATTGATTAGAGAGGTAGCAAGAAATAAAAATTATGCAAACAAATATTTTATAAATGCCTTCGCAGCAAAATTAATGTTAGCATTTATCACATACATTTTTATTGTCATTTTTATTAATGTCGTGAATTATCCTAAAGATACCAGACATATAGTCTATATTATTTTGATTTTTGCAATTTTGTCTAGTTTTACAGATTTATATTACTCAATCTTCAGAGCATTTGAAAAGATGTTCTATGACTCCTTGATTAAGGTGTTAAGGATGGTTATTCTTACATCAGTAGGATTATATATTCTATTTAGGTATCATGATGCATTGATATTTAGCTTTACTTTTATTTTGACAGAAGTTCTTATGCTTATTCTGGCATATTTTATAGCATCAAAAAAATTTATAAAAATAAGATGGCTGCTTGATAAAAGATTTATAATTAATATTGTAAAGAAATCTTTTCCTTTTGGACTTGCATTTATATTTGGCGCAATTTACTTCTACATTGGCACCGTAATGCTGTCAAAAATGAGGGGTGATATTGAAGTTGCTGTCTACAGTGTAGCCTATAATCTTGTGCTTGCAATCCTGTTTATCCCTACAGTCTACACAAACGCAATTTACCCTGTAATGTCGAGATATTTTAAAACTTCAAAAGAAAATTTGATTTTAATCTACAAAAAGTCTTTCAAGTACCTTTATATCATAGGGCTCCCTATTTCAATCGGCTCTTACGTTCTCGCTGACAGGATAATAGCTTTTTTTTACGGGAAGGAGTACATTAGTTCTATTATTGTTTTAAAGGTTATCTCACTTTATATATTCATAAAATTCCTTAATTTTTTATATGGTTATGTCTTATCTTCTATCAACCAGCAGAACAAAAGGATGTTCAGCCAAGGCTCGACAGCCATCTTCAATATTGTGGCTAATTTGATTCTTATACCAAAAATGGGCTATGTAGGGGCAGCTATTGGATCGCTCATAACAGAAGTATTTTTATTTGTATTGTATTATTGGTATGTTTCGAAGTTATTTTATACATACAATTTCCTTAATATATTAGCCAAACCTTTGATAGCTTCAACTGTGATGTTAATTTTTATTAAGTCTACTAACTTTGGGTTGATATTAACATTATTGATTTCTGCAACAGTTTATTTGATTACTATCTTTTTATTGAGAACATTTGATAAAGATGATTATAAAATCATAAATAAAATTTTTAAAAGGTTCGAGGTAAAAGAAAATACTATGTATGAATAGGCTAATTTTTCTTGAACCATTCAATAGTTTTTTTAAGTCCTTCCTCAATTTTAATTTTTGGTTCCCAATTAAGCTCTTTCTTTGCTTTTGTTATATCCGGGCATCTTACACGAGGATCATCTTTAGGCAACAATTTAAATGCAATTTTGCTCTTGCTTGCTGTTAATTTCTTTATTAATTCTGCAAATTCCAGAATTGTGTGCTCTTCTAGATTTCCGAGATTAATAGGCTCATTTATCTTAGAAATCATAAGTTTGTATATTCCCTCTATCAAATCACTTATGTAACAAAAACTTCTGGTTTGTTTACCATCACCATAAACAGTTATGTCTTTGCCTTTTAATGCTTGATTGATGAAATTTGGTACAACTCTACCATCATCAAGCCTCATTCTAGGCCCATACGTATTGAATATTCTAGCTATTTTTGTATCAAGCTTGTGTATTCTATGGTACGCCATGACAAGCGCTTCTGCGAATCTCTTCGCTTCGTCGTAACAGCCTCTAACACCAACACAATTTACATTCCCCCAATAAGTTTCAGGCTGTGGATTTACAAGTGGATCACCATAAACTTCAGATGTCGAAGCAAGCATGTATTTTGCCTTTTTTGCTAATGCAAGGCCAAGGGTATTATGAGTGCCTAAACTTCCGGCTTTTAATGTTTGTATAGGAATCTTTTGGTAATCTACAGGGCTTGCAGGGCTTGCAAAATGCAGCACAAAATCAAGATTTTCATTAATTGCAATATGTTTGCTTACATCATGGTGTATAAAAATAAAATTATTATTGCTTCTTAAATGTGCTATGTTTTTAAGGTTGCCTGTTATAAGGTTATCAATAACTACTACCTTATAGCCTTCATCCAAAAGGAAATCACATAAATGACTTCCTATAAATCCTGCTCCACCTGTAACTAACACTGTTTTCATTTTTACTTGTAATATTTGTTGGCTTTTTCTAATTGCTCAATGCTTCCAATGTCGTACCATTTTTTTTCGGTTATATAAGAACAAACGGCTTCTCTCTTATGCAGCCATTCAACAAAATTACCTGTCTTATCGGGGTTGTTGCCTTGAGCAATGTACTTTTTAATTAAAGTAATAGTTTTTTTTGGAAATAAATAAATACCAGTTGATGCTAAAGTAGATTTTGGACTTACTGGTTTTTCTTCGAAATTCACAACTAAATTGTTATTAACTTCTACAATGCCATAATGTTTTGCTAATTCAAAATCCTTTATATCATGTAGTACGACAACATTTGATTTTCTTTTCTTGAAAAAGTTGACTACATCAACTAAATTTAGCTCAAAAAGATTATCACCTGCAACAACTATTATATCACTATCTAAATTTTTTAAGTTTATTACATAATGTATATCACCTAAAGCCCCCAAGCGATCTTCATTGCTTTTAGTGCCGTCATTAATTATTCCAATTGATTTTTCTGCATCGTAATTGTTTAGCCATTTTTTGAAGTGCTGCTCGAATTTGTCATTTGTAACAACATAAATCTTTTCAATTTGGTTAATTTGTTCTAATTTTCTTATTATATGCTCTATTATGGGCTTTCCCGCTATATTCAGCAACGGCTTTGGAGTGTTTTCTGTTAATGGGTATAACCTCGTCGCATAGCCTGCTGCTAAAATTATTGCATGCATTTAACTCACTTCTTTCCTTCCGATGCTTATATAAGTAAAACCTTCTTTTTTGAGTTCTTCAGGATTGTAAATGTTTCTGCCATCTATAATTAATTGATGCTTCATCAATGGCTTAATTCTTTTTAAATCCAATTCTCTGAACTCGTTCCATTCTGTAACAATGAGCAAAGCGTCTGAGTCTTTTGCGACATCATAAGGATTATTGCAATATACAACATCTTCTAAAACAAGTTTTGCTTTTTCCATAGCTTTTGGATCATAAGCCTTTATTTTTGCTCCTTCTGCCTGCAAATCTCTTACGATATCTATAGAAGGTGCAAATCTTATGTCATCCGTATTTGGTTTGAATGCTAAGCCAAGGACTCCTATAGTTTTGCCCTTTACAACCCACAATGCCTTTTCAATTTTCTTTACAAAATTTTTTCTTTGCTCATTATTTATTTCTTGCGTTGCTTTGAGTAATTTGAAATTATAGCCAAGCTTTTCTGATATTCTTATAAAGGCTTCTGCATCCTTGGGAAAGCAAAAGCCACCATAGCCAATTCCTGCATTTAAAAAAGATCTGCCTATTCTTTCGTCCATTCCAATTCCTTCTGCTACCTTTTCAACATCAGCGCCTGCCAGCTCGCATATGTTTGCTACTGCATTGATAAAAGAAATTTTTGTTGCCAAGAATGAGTTAGAAGCATGCTTAATTATTTCAGCACTTTTTATATCAGTGAAAATGATTGGTGCATTTAAAGGCTTGTATAATTTTTCCATAATTTGTTTTGCCCTTTCATTTTCACAACCTATTATAATTCTATCAGGGTGCATAAAATCATCCACAGCACTGCCTTCCCTTAAAAATTCTGGGTTGCTAACAACATCAAAATCAACTTTGTGTGCGTTATAAGCCTTAATTATTTTTGCAACTTTATAGCCAGTTTCAACTGGAACTGTGCTTTTCTCAACTATCAATTTATAAGAATCCATAACATTTGCAATTGTTCTTGCCACATTCTCTACATAGCTTAAATCTGCTTCACCATTTTCTTTTGGCGGTGTGCCTACACAAATAAATATAATTTCTGATTCTTTTATTGCTTTACCCAAATCAGTTGTAAAGCTAAGTCTTTTGTCTGCCTTGTTTTTTATTATTAAGGTATCTAAACTAGGCTCATATATAGGAATGATATTGTTATTTAGCTTTCTTATCTTTTCTTCATCAATATCAACACAAACTACATTGTTGCCTAGCTCTGCAAGGCACACAGCTGTAACTAATCCTACATAGCCTGCTCCTGTAACTACTATTCTCATGCTGCCAAAAAAAAGAAACTTATTTAAATATCTTACCATTATCCTACTTTATACTACCATATTTTATCATGACAAAAACAAAAATTTCGATAACCATAAATAAGAAGACTTTGCAAGACATAGTTTCCATAATAGACAATATCTATATCAGAAATAGGTCACAAGCCATCGAGCATCTTGTTAAAAACGCTTTGGGAGAAAATAAAAACGTAGTCATTCTTCTTGGTGGCAATGAGTCTCATCTCAAGGTTTCAAAGGAAGGGTATAGACCTACTTCAAGGATAAAGAACAATACAGTTATTGGATTATGCATAAAAAAATTAAGAGAGAACAATTTCAAAACAATATTCGTGATTGCTAGACATAATTTATTGACAAAATTGTTTGAAATGCTTAAAGATGGAATAGATTATGGTGCAAAAATAAATTATATTGAGGAAAAATCCTCTAATGGAACCGCTGATTCTTTAAGGTTATTAAAAGGCAAAGTAAATACAAATTTTCTCGTTGTTTATGGTGACATAATTTTTAACAAAATAAATATTGACGAGTTATGGAATGACCATATAAAGCATAATGCAATTGCAACGATAACCCTTACAACTTCTCCAAAGCCTAGCGAAAAAGGTACAGTAAGGGTTGAAGGCAATAAAGTGCTTTCTTTCACCCAAAAACCAAAAGAATCTGATATTTACCTTGTTTTTTCTCCTATTTTTATAACAGATCCTCAGATTTTTGAGTACGCTGGCTCTAGTCTTGAGTCTGATGTATTCCCTGAGTTGGCCGAAAAGGGACTTTTGAATGGATATTTAAGCAGTGAGAAAGAAGTACACATACATAGCAAAAAAGATTTAGAGCAGTTTAGGTAAAAATAAAGATTAATAATATCACTAAAATTTTAACATTTTGAATAAATCAACAATTTTTGATATCTATACACAAATAAAATTTTGTAGAAAAGGTGGACAGCTTTTCTGGTTTCCCATACAGAGTACAGTACTGCCAGAAACGGAGGCTTAATTCAATAGGCCAATCTTACTCATTCTGCATTTAAATCACCTTAATAAAATCTTAACCGCCAAATTATGATTTTTGTTTCTAAAATATATATTCCAGTAGCACTGGACATCTTTGTGTAAACTATTTAAACCTAAAATCATTTACGTAGTTTCAACAACAAATTGATGGTGATTTAAATGATTTCAAAGAATTTCGCAAGATGTTTGGCTAAAATAAGTGGTGATGGTAATCTATATTACAGATATGTAAGATACAGCAATACTTCTGAGGTTCTAATTCAGGAATTCAAAGAGGATATCATAAAAGAATTTGGACAGGTAAAGTTTAGCGAAGGTAAAAGTAATTCCGGAGTAAAATTTGCACAAATTCATGGAAAACAAATAATAAACAAATTTCTTGAACATCTTAAGGATTTCAAAAGTGCTTCGCTTTATATGCCAGACTCTATAAAACAAGCCGATACATCAATACAAAAAGAATATCTCAGAGCGTTTTACGACGATGAGGGATGTGTAGCCTTGAGGTTGTTTCTTAAAACAAAAGAGTGGAAACGCAATATAACTTTAACATCTAATTCATTGCAACTTTTGGAAGAAATAAAATTAACGCTAAGTTCTAATTTTAATATTCATTCAAACAATATAATAAGAACCAAAATTAACAGCATTAAAGATAAATCTTACGTGCTAAGCATCACTGGAAAGGATAATATAATAAAATTCAGGGAAAATATCGGTTTTAAACATCCAGAAAAGTCCAGAAAGCTGGATTTGATGGTACGATCTTATGGAGCAAATTCTAGAAATATTAAAAAGTTTGAGAAATTAAAAATAGAGCTCTTTAATCCCATAATATAAAGGTGGACAGCTTTCCCAGGCTCCCGCACAGAGTGCAGTACGACTGGAAACGGAGGCTTGCTTGACTATCTCGTGAGCCGAGCTCCAATGCTCAATCCGAGTTCGAGATGGGATCGGGTAGAACCAAGCCCCTATGGCCGTCCAATAGATTAGGAGGAAAAGGCACTTTAAAAATGTTGTGGAAAAATAAATTCTGCGTAGGAAAAGAAATATGAAGTTCGTCAAACAGCTGTTGGGCAGAAGTTTTTTACCGCCGACTTGGTTTATCACTAAACCAAAAATTTAGCTTTGTTATCTTCGCATAATTCTCTGTAGATTATACGGCTCGTTACACTCGACATAACTTTTTTAGTATACTACTATGTCAAAAACCACCCGTCATAGACTGGTGGCGTGATTGCATTACGATAAGCATAGCGTGGTTTTGGACATTGGGAAAATTACAAATTTTCGAAACCCTGAAAATTCAATGAATTTTCATGGCTACAAAATTCCACTTATTGACGGGTATTTTTTGAGCATCAGGAAAATGCTCTGCATTTTCAGGATCCCGAAAATTAAAGATTTTCGCGACATCTAAATTCCATGCGATGTATTTATTACACTTAAACCACTTATGAAACACTAAAAAATCACAAAGTGATTTTTGGCGTACTGAAAATCTTTGATTTTCATGACATAAGTGGAATTTTGATGTTTAAAAGTAATCGGGGGCTAAAAACCGAAATATTTAAATATTACATTGTATTACATGTATATTACGATGGAAACTATAACTTTCAAGCTTCAGGAAGATGTTGTAAAGAAGATAGATGCAATCTTAAAACCTTTGCATTTCAGCAATAGGACTGAGTTTATTAGGGAATCTGTCAGGGAAAAGCTTAATGCAATAGAAAAAGATGTTGTTCTTCAGCATCTAGTGGCTTTTAAAGGCGCTGCAAAAAAGAAAATAAGCGATAAGGAATTACACAAGATTAGGGATAAGGTTGCCAGAGAATACGCCAAGAAGTTTGGGATTAAGCTAAATTAAGTCTTCTGGCTTTTTGATAGTGATTTTATCTTTTAACTTTCTAAAATGGTGGTCTCTTGTTACTATGATTGCATTAGTGTCTCTGGCTAGCATCCCATGAACTGCATCGCCTAAAGGGATGTTTAGTTTTTTGGATAAATCAGCCGCTTCTTTTAATTGCACGTCATTGATTTCAACTTTCTCTAGAGCTTCTGATACACTTTTAAAGATTTTGTTAATAGTTTGCTTATCGTAAGCGCGTGATAGTTCCTCAATAACAAAATCTGAATAAACAATTTTCTCTTTATTGGCTCGTATTTTCTTGAACGATTCAAAAGCCAATTCCCCAAGATTTTTGGATTTATCTTTTCTATTCTCGTGAAGGTCTCTCCAAATTGCTGTGTCTACGTAGTATTTTCTTGTCATTATAGTTTAATGCTCGGGGCATCAAAGCCCCTCCGCTTCTCACCCAAATTTTTTCCAGCTCTGAAAAACCTCAACCACAACCTTCCTCTCCTTCTCATTAATCTCTTTTATT
The DNA here is from genome assembly GCA_964602555.1 of uncultured Methanosarcinales archaeon. Taxonomy (GTDB): domain Archaea; phylum Nanobdellota; class Nanobdellia; order Woesearchaeales; family GW2011-AR4. The sequence goes on from CAZRRL010000001.1 coordinate 58,794, forward strand.
ATACTATGCCCTTTCAACTTTTCCTTTATTTCTTTCCAGGAATATTTTTTAGAGGCTTTAGTTATTTCTTCTAGTACTTCTTTAATCAAATTATATTTATGATAGATTAACTCGCCCTTTTCTCTTAGTTCTTTTTCCTCTTTAATTAGTTCTTCAATTTTAGCTTTTTGTTGTTCAATAATTCTTTGCAATTCCTTTAATTTTCTCTCAACCTCTGTTTCTTTTATTTCTTTAAACTGAGAATAGAAAAATGAAACTACTTCATTGAATATTCCAAAATCCTTTTTTTGGTGATTCTTATAAAACTCAAAATCAAATGGAATAAAATCAATCATATTATCGTTATCAAAAACTACATAAGCGTCAATTTTTTTGTTTAATACTTTTTTGATTGAGTTTAATATTGAATGCATTTGTTTTTCATCTATATTTTTTGGATTAATGTTTTTATTTATATTACTTAATAAACAGACTTCTTCGCTGTACAAGCCGCCTAAGCCAAGTTCTGTTGCAAGGCAAGTAACTAAACTGTCCTTTTTAGAGTTTTTAAACAAATCAATCAAATCCTTTTCCTTTAAATCAAACATGTTATAATTCATCATTGGATAAACATACTTAAGCCTTGGCTTCACTACCCTTTCCCTAAATTCATGGTGCTCTAAAGCATTTATAATTACATTATGCTCATCGCAAAGAATTGCATTGCCTTTCCCAAAAAACTCTATGTAGATACATTTTTGATTTTCTTTAGTTTTGAATGATAATTTCAATATTCTCTCTGGTTTTAACTGTTCGATATATGATAAAAAATAGCCATCAAGGTGTTTCCTTAGTAACATCCCAAAGCCTAGAGTTTCTCCCTCTTTTTCCTCAGCAAGAAATAAAGCTTGTCCAACAATGATTTTTAATATTCTCTTGCCAATATTTGTTTTATAAAAGCTAAATATGATGATATTTTTCTCTGGCTGGTATATTTTATCAACTCTTGAGCCTCTCAAAACTTCGAGTTCCTTCAACAAAAAATGCAAATCCAACGAAGATAATTGCTTTTTCATCAGCCTTTTTCTATAATAATCAAGTCACCATTATTTACTTTTCTAAATAGAGTTGCGTCTCCAATGATTTTTCCAAATATGTTTACATTAGATGCAGCTTTTATCTCATCTTCAGTTGACTCAGGTGTTTTGCCAAAAAATATGCAAAAGCAAGAACCTTCAGGCCAATAAGCTACATCGCCAATTTCAACAACATCTGTTGCATTCTTTTCCATATCAATTCTTAAGGGAATAACAAAATAAATTTCATCACCCCACCTGTTTGCAGCTCCATCAATAGGCAAAGTATCATAGATAGCTTTTGCAGTTTTTGTGTTGTCTAGCTCAGCAACAGCTTCAATATCATTACAAAAAATTTTGATTTTCATTAGTTCAATTTTGTAATTATTCAGCAAATTTAAAGATTACACCTTTCAATTAATCCTTTATTTTTCTTTCGCAACGCATAATTTATCTTTGCAATTAAAAATTTTAAAAATAAATTATATTTTAACCTAAAACCTTAACAGTTCTTTGCTTTATCCATTTCTCAATTCTGTTAAGACCTCTTTCAATTTCACGTATAGATGTTGCATAACTCAATCTTATATGATTGTCGGAGCCAAACGCAATTCCTGGCACTACTGCAACTAAAGCTTCATCAAGCAATTTAGATGCAAATTCAATTGACGTCATTCCTGTTTCGCTTATATCTGCAAATGCATAAAAAGCTCCTTCTGGCTCAACACAAGTAAGGCCCTCTATCTCGTTCAATCTTTTGTACATAAACTTTCTTCTTTCGTTAAAAGCTTCTACCATTTGTTTAACGCTATCTTGAGATCCATTTAAAGCTTCTATAGCTGCCATCTGTGCTATATTAGAAGGATTACTAGTTGAATGGCTTTGCAAAGCTTCCATTGCTAAAATTATTTCCTTGTTTGCACCACAGTAACCAATACGCCAGCCAGTCATTGCATAAGTCTTCGAAACAGAATTAACTGTCAATGTTAAATTCTTTATTTCCTCATTTAAAGATGCAATACTTAGATGCTTATTGCCATAAATAAAATGTTCATAAACCTCATCTGAAATAACATAAAAGTTATGCTCAACTGCTAGCTTAGTAATTTTCTCAATTTCAGCTGGATTAACAATAGCCCCTGTTGGATTATTTGGCGTGTTCAAAATAAGCATCTTTGTTTTTTCACTTATCTTTTCCTCAACATATTTTGCATTCAACTTAAATTTTTCATCTGTTTTGCAAAATATTGGCTTAGCATTGGCAAGCTTGATCATTTCTTCATAGCTTACCCAATAAGGAGTAGGCAATATTACCTCATCATCTTTTTCCAATAAAGCCATACTAATATTGTATAATATATGCTTTCCGCCGCAGCTTATAAGTATTTCAGAAATATCATAGCTAATATTATTTTCTCTCTTAAATTTGTCAAGAACCTCCTTCTTTAGCTCTGGTATGCCGCCAACTTGAGTATACCTTGTAATATTATTGTTGATTGCTTTTATAGCAGCCTGCTTTATGTTATCTGGCGTATTAAAATCTGGCTCACCAGCTCCAAAAATTACAACATCTTTGCCTTGTTGCTTTAGCTGTTTGGCTTTTGCATCTATTGCTAGTGTAGCACTTGGTGCAATATTCCTTACTCTTTCTGCTATCATTTAATACCTAGTTGCTTGGCAATATTATTTATTTTAAAACCTTTTGTAGTGTCAACAACAATTACTTTGTGTTTTCTCTTCATAGATTCTGTATGGCAAATATAAAAAATTTCTGCCTGTAGATTCTCCTGTATTTTGCTTTTATGAAATTTTTTTCTTTTCAATCTCTTATTTAACTCCTTGATGTCACATTTTGTTACAACACAAAAATCAACATATTTTTTTGGCAAATAATGTGAAAGGTGTGAATCTATGATTACTCCATTAAACCTTTGTTTATTTTTTTTATTTAATTTTTTATTATTGATGATTTTTTTAATGTGCGATTTAGTCAATGTTCTTGTGCTTCTTGCCTGCCGATAAATCGCAAAGCGATTTTCGATCATGCTCAAAAATCTTTGATTTTTGACATTTGACGATAGGGCACTTTCCATATACTTTTTATTTTTAAAAAAATCAAAATTTTGTTTTTTTAATTGTTTAATATAATTAATCAGAAATTTATTCAATTTTTTAACATCAACAATTTTTGTTCTTCTTTTTCTGTCATATCCTTCAGAAAGTTTATATTTAGAAATAATTTTATTCGCATCAATATAATAATAATTTAATTTTTTAGCGAGTTTTTTTGCTATTGTTGTTTTCCCAGTTCCTGGTGTGCCTGTTACTATTATTGTTTTCACACATTTAGTTAACTAGGAGTATATTTAAATATTCTTACAAAATACTTTCTTATATGCAAGAGACTTTTCAGATATCAACATCAAAAAGACAAGAGCTTATAGATATAACCGATAAAATAAACTCAATCATAAAAAAATCAAAAATAAAGAATGGAATTTGCAATATTTTTGCAGTGCATGCAACAGCCGCAATAATTATAAATGAAAACTATGACCCAAATATTTGTTTAGACTTATTGGACGCCTTAAACAAATTAATTCCTAAAGGAATTTGGCGCCACGATAAGATTGATGGTAATGCAGATGCTCATATAAAATCAGCTATTTTAGGTCCAAGTGAAACAATACCTGTAAAAAACGGCGAATTGCAGCTGGGCAGGTGGCAGGCATTGA
>CAZRRL010000002.1:0-11773 GCA_964602555.1 uncultured Methanosarcinales archaeon
TATCAAAGTGTGCGCCATTGCGATTTCCGACATATCAAAAACATTAAATAGCAAAAAACATTTCCAAATTTATGATTCCTATCAATGTTTCTCTAAATCACTATAAAAGAAGAGATATTCAAGAAGAGATTATTGCTAATTCTAAAGATAGGGAAGTTGTTGCTAAGTTCAATGACAACTTTTCAAAAAGACCAGATATATTAAGGCATGAAAGCGATATTTTGGAGCTAGCAAAGCAAGGTGCTACCTCTTTTCATGCATCTGAAGAACTTTGGAGAAATCCATTACAACTAGAGCCGTCATTAAAAAAACACGAATTAGATAAATTAAGGTTATGCTGGGACCTAGTGCTTGATATTGATTGCGGGTTTTTTGAATACAGCAAGATTGCAGCAGATTTAATAATCAAATTTTTGAAATTTCATGGGATAAAATCTGTTTCATGTAAGTTTTCAGGCAATAAGGGCTTTCACATAGGAGTGCCTTTTGAGGCATTTCCTGAGAGAATAAGGAATGAGGACACAAGGCTTTTGTTTCCTGATGCACCAAGAAGAATTGCTCTTTACATAAAAGAGATGATTAAAAAGGAGCTAGGAACTATGATAATGGATTTTGAAAAAAACAATTTCAATTCTATTATAGAAAAAACAGGAAAAAAAGCAGATGAGATAATTCACTATGACAATAAAATAAAAGCTTTAAATCCTGAACCATTTTTGAAAATAGACACTTTGTTAATTTCTTCAAGGCATTTGTATAGGGCACCATATTCTTTGCATGAAAAATCTGGGCTAGCATCAACACCTTTAAACCCAGAAAAGGTTTTGTTGTTCAAGAAGGAATTTGCTATTCCTAAGAACGTAAGGATAAGCAAGCACAGGTTTCTTGACAAATCAAATGTTGAAAGTAATGAGGCAAAGCAATTACTTATGGAAGCTTATGATTTCAGCTCTGCTCAAGAAACTGTTAATCTTAGAGAAGAAAAAGAGTTTGAGGCTCCAGCAACTGCTTTGCCTGAGGACTTATTTCCGCCTTGCATTAAGCTGATTCTCAGTGGCTTAGAAGATGGAAGAAAAAGAGCGTTGTTTATTTTGCTTAATTATCTTACATCAATTGGTTGGAGCTATGAGTTAATTGAAAAAAAGTTGCGTGAATGGAATACAAAAAATAAAGAGCCGTTAAGAGAGGTTTATCTTATTGGACAACTGAGGTATCACAAGCAAATGCGAAAAAAGATTTTGCCACCTAATTGCCCAAAAAGAGTTAGTAATATGCCATTATCAAATCAACAAAACTATTATACAGACTTGCATATTTGCAAGCCAGATAACTTTTGCGCAAAAATAAAAAATCCAACACAGTATACTACCAAAAAAGCATGGTTGATTAATAGGAGTAAAAATAAAGTGAATAAGGTAGTGGCATAGTAAAAATAAAGCCAAATTTTTAGAAAACTATTTAAATAAGTAATGAAAATACATTATAAAACAAAAATTGAGGTGATTAGATGGTTTTTGGGGTACAAGAAATAACACTTGCTATAATTATAGGCACACTAGCTGCAATCGTTTATTCTTTGAGGATTTTGGTTTTGATGGAAAGAAGAATTGCTAGGATAGAGATGCATATTGAAAGGGTTGTTGACAAGATTGTAAAGGAAGAGATAAAGATTGAAAGGACAATGAAGAAGAGATAAGTTTTTTATTTTATTAATTCATCCAACAACAAGCCTCTTCTTTCTGCAACTTCAGAATCAATCACATATCCATTTCCAGTTTTTTCTATGTCATCTAAACTTAAAAACAACCAATCTTTTCTAGAAAATCTTACTGCAAACCATGGCTCAGCACCAAATATATTGCAAAATTCTTTTAGCTGGTCAATATCATCTTTTTCAAGATATTTCTTTTTACCTTTCGTTGATTTGCATTCTATGGCTAGTGTCCTGACTTTGTTGCTTGCTATCAAATCAGGCCCTGGATATTTCATTGAGCCACTACCAGCTGATCTAAGAGCAGCCCATTTATTTGACCAAAATAAATGCAATAGTTCTCTTTCAGCATTAGAACCCTTTGATTTTGAGGACATAATCTCACTTTTTTCATAAATTAATTTTCATAAAATCATTCGCGCAGATTACATTGTCAAACAAATTTCTAGCATCTTCTTCTAATTCTTGCGTGTTTTTGTAGCGAGCACTGAAATGTATTAAAACAAGCTGCTTAGCGTTTGATTTATTTGCAAGCTCTGCAGCTTGCTTGGCTGTCATATGGCCATATTCCTCGCTTTTATCAACTAATTTTGAAGAATAAGTTGCTTCACAAATCAATAAATCAGCATTTTCAGCTATTTTGTAGCAGTTATTGCATAAAACTGTGTCTGTTATATAAGCAATTTTCTTTCCACTTTCAATAAAGCTGACATCATCTGGGTTAATTTTTTTGTTGTTGTATTCTATTGCTTGGTCTTGCTGCAGTTTTCCAATTAATGGTCCAATAGGAATTCCAAATTTTTTGATTTTTTTCATGTCTACTTTTCTCTTATCTTTTTCAATAAATCTGTAGCCAAGAGTTTCAATGCCATGCTCTAACTGATAAGCCTCTAATTGAAATTCCTTATTTTCAAAAAAAATGCCATTTTTCACTTCTTTAACAACAAAATTTAGCCTTTTGTCAAAAACAAAGGCTTCAAACATTTTTTCTATTCTTTTTTTAGTTCCTATTGGTCCATATATTTCCAATTTTTTATTATAATCGGAAGCGCTTAAGCTTTGTATCAAGCCAGGCAAACCCAAAACATGGTCACCATGCCAATGGCTTATAAGAATTTTAGTTATTTTTGTTAGGCCTATTCCAGCAATTTTAAATTGGCGCTGCGTGCCTTCTCCACAATCAAACAAAATTCCTTCAGAGCCATAGCTAAGAAAAACTGCTATTTGGTTTCTTTCTTTTGTTGGCACCATTGAGCTAGTGCCAAGAAATGTAAGTTGCATATTGCTTTGTATTGAAGTAGAATATTTAATGGTTTTTGTTTTCAATATTGAAACAAATGTAGATTTAATGCAACAATGTTACATTTTACTTTGCAATTAGTCTAAGTTTTTATTCTATTTCTTCCATCTTCACTTTGCACTTGTAACAATTCCTATTCCATATATCACCAACATATAATATATCATTACAGATAGGACACTTTAATTTTCTTACTTTCTTGCTATTGAATTCTTTCATTATAAGTGAAGCAAACTTTTCTAAATAGTACTTAGACTTAAATATTGCCAACCACAAAAATAAATTAGTTTAGTTGTGGTTGGCAAGATAGCCGCCAACAAACAATTCCTCGATAAATCGTTTCACGATTTTCGATGGTCATCGAAAATTTACAATTTCCGAGATATAATACCTAATTACTTTGTTGGTCGGCTATATATAAAATTTACTCTATTAGCTTGCCAAATAATTGTTTTAAAAAATTTAACTAAATAACAATTGCAAAATATAGCCTTAATCATTTAATTGAAAAAACTTGTACTCAAAGAATAAGTTTTTAAATCAAGAGACTTACCCATTCTAATCATAAAATATAAGATGACCAAGAAAAAGGAAGCAGAAATACTTCCACCTAAAGAAAATACAAAAGAAACCAAAGAAGCAAAAGAGCCTGTCAAAGCTTACCTTTCAAAAGAAAGGGTGCTTACAGAAAGCTCGGATAATGCTAGAGAGCTCTATAACCAAAGCAGATATGGTGAATTGCTAGATGATGGTAGGGTTCAGCTTTCTTTGATCGAAGCTCTGTATTTGATTGAGAAAAAGAAAGTTATTGTTTATGATTCCAGAAACAAAGTAATATATTTTGAAAGCTTCTTGAAAAAAGCACAAAAAGTTGAGCCAAATTTCTGGGTGAGGTACTGTGTTTTTAAGGATATAAGGAATAGAGGTTACATAATTAAAACAGCTTTGAAATTTGGCGCTGACTTTAGGATTTATGATAGAGGCGTCAAGCCTGGAGAAGATCATGCAAGATGGGTTGTTTTTCCAGTGCATGAGGCTTCTACATTAACTTGGTATGAATTTTCTGCAAAAAATAGGGTAGCGCATAGCACTAAGAAGAGATTATTGATTGGCTGTGTGGATGATGAAAGTGACGTGACCTACTGGGAAATCCGCTGGTTGAGACCTTAGTTTTATTTATTTTTGACAACAAAACATATAAAAACAAACCCACCTAGTTCTTATTTATGGAAACCCGCGATAGAATTATTGAAATTATAAAAATTAAAGGACCTGTTTTGCCTGTTCAAATAGCTAAAGAGATAGGAAGCAACATTTTAATGGCAAGTGCACATCTTGCAGAGCTTACTGCAAGCAACAAACTCAAGATTTCCACAATTAAAGTTGGTGGTTCTCCCCTTTACTATTTACCTGGACAAGAAGTGATGCTGCAAAAATATATTGCAAATATGAATGACAAAGAGAAAAAGGCTTATGATTTATTGAATCAAAACAAAGTATTGAGAGATTCAGAGCAAGAGCCTGTTATTAGGGTTGCATTGCGCGAAATCAAGGATTTTGCAATTCCATTAAATGTAAATTATAACAATAACAAGGCAATATTTTGGAAATGGTATTTGACAGGCAGTGAAGAAGCTGAAAAAATTATTAAAGAAAAATTGCAGATTTTAGAAATATCAGAAACGAAAAGCATTTCTGAGCATGCTCAAAAACCAGAGGTTTTTGACAGGCCAATTGAAAAAATAGAGGAAAAAATACAAAAAGAGATAAAAGAACAAAAAATTGAGGAAAAGCAAATAGCAATTCAAAAAGAAATAAAAAAGCCAAAAGGACCTCGAAAATACAAGCCACGAGATAAAGAAGATTTATTTTTGAAAGATATTATGAAATTCTTTGAAAAAAATAAGGTAAATGTGTTAAGCAGCGAGACAATAAAGAAAAATTCAGAGATTGATTTTATTGTTGAAATATCAAGTGTTGTTGGAAATTTGCAGTATTACTGCAAAGCTAAAAACAAAAAAAGGATTAGTGATTCTGACTTAAGCAATGCTTATGTCAAAGGACAGTTGAAGAGACTGCCAGTTATTGTTTTGTCGCCAGGCGAGTTGTCTTCTAAAGCACAAGAATTGATTGGAAAGGAATTGAGCAATTTGGCTTTCAAGAAGATTTAAATTGTTAAAATAAATTAATGATTATTGAATAAAAATATTTTATAAAATGGGTGTAGCTTTAACTGAGTTGTTGCTAATCAAAGAAATTGGGCTAGAATTTTTTCACAATAAAGTGCTTGTTGTTGATGCACCAATGTGGCTTTACCAGTTTCTTAGCTCGATAAGGCAAAGAGATGGAACTTTATTAATGGACTCTAGAGGAAATGTTACTTCTCATTTAATGGGTTTGTTGACAAGGATTTCAAATTTAGCACAGCAAAACATCAAGCTTGCTTTTGTTTTTGATGGTGAGCCACCAAAACTAAAGCATTTGACGCTTGAGAAAAGAAAAGAAATCAAGATTGAAGCGGAGAAAAAATTTGAGAAAGCAAAAGAAAAGGCTGATGAAGAGCTAATGAAAAAATACGCTGCAAGGACTTCAAGATTAACAGAGGAAATGATAGAAGAAGCAAAGTCGTTGATACAGGCTTTTGGAATTCCTGTGATCGAGGCTCCCTCTGAAGCAGAAGCTCAAGCTGCTTTTATTGTAAAAAATGGTGATGCTTTTGCACTTGCAACAAATGACGCTGACGCATTACTGTTTGAAGCACCTAAAATAGTGCGAAATTTAAATATGGCAGGAAAGAAGAAAAGAAAAGACAAGCTAAGTTTTGAAACAATAAATCCTGATTTAATTGACTTGAATGAAAATCTGAAATATCTCCAAATCGACCAAAATCAGCTAATAGCATTGGCTATGCTGATTGGAACTGATTACAACAATGGAGGTATAAAAGGCATTGGCCCAAAAACTGCATTAAAAATGGTTAAAGTACATGGCAATAATTTTGAAGCTCTTTTCAAAGAAGCAAAATGGAATGATTTTTTTGATTTCCCATGGCAAGAAGTTTTTGATTTGATAAAGCATATGCAAGTAGATAAGCACTATCATTTAAAATGGAAGGATATTGACGAAGACAAAATAATTAAATTGCTAGTTGATAAGCACGATTTTTCTGAAGAGAGAGTTAGGAATCAGATTGAAAGTTTAGTGAAAGATAAAAAAAGTAAAAGCCAGAAAGGATTGGGGGAGTTTTTTAGGTAAGAATATGATTAATAAAAAAGGAATTAAAGAGTTTGAAAAATTAAGAAAAGGAAGGATTAAAGATGATAAAAGTAGAGAAAGGGATAAAAAGTTTTTTAGATATTATAATGGATACCTCTTAATAAAATTCATTTTGGGTTTGTTGATAGCGCTTATAATATTGATTTTCTTTTATAAAAAATTAAAATGAAACGAAACCTAAAATTTTATCTAAACAATAAGCTTACAAAAAAAGAACTGAAACTCGTTCCATCTTCATTTGATGTTGTAGGAGACATTCTTATCTTTTCTGATTTCCCAAAGGAGTTAAATAAAAAAGAAAAAATAATAGGTAAAACAATACTTGAAAATTATCATCATATCAAAACAGTTCTGAAAAAAACAAAAAAATATTCTGGCAAGTTTAGAACTCCAAAACTTAAAATTATTGCTGGTGAAAAAAGGAAAGGAACAATATGCAGAGAAAACAATGTTTTCATTAAGCTGGATGTTGAAAAAGTTTATTTCTCTACAAGAATGGCTTCTGAAAGGAAAAGAATTGCTGAATTAATTAAGCCAAATGAATCTGTGCTTGTAATGTTTTCTGGAAGTGGAATTTATACTTTAGTCATAGCTAAAAGTTCAAAATGCAAAGAAGTTTATGGCATTGAAATAAATCCTATAGCACAGGAATATGCATTAGAAAATGTTAAAAAAAACAAAATGGAAAATAAAATCAAACTATTTCTTGGTGATGTTAAAAAAGTAATGCCAAAGATAAACAAAAAATTTGACAGAATCCTTATGCCTTTGCCAAAGGGCGGAGAGAATTTCTTGAGTTTAGCTTTAAAATATATAAAAAATAAAGGAATTATGCATTTTTATGATTTTCAACATGAAAATGAGATTTATAAAGCAGAAGAAAAAGTAAAAGTTGCATGTAACAAATTAAAGAAGAAATGTAAAATTTTAAAAGTTGTAAAATGTGGTCAATATTCCCCAAGGTTTTATCGAGTTTGTGTCGATTTTCAAGTTGATTAACGCTTTTTTGTGTCAAAAACCACCGATCAGAGACCGATGGTATATTTTCGACATATTAATCTTTTTTTGATTAATATTTATTATGCATCAATCTTTTAACCTTGGGTTATTGACCTAGCTTAAAAATTTGATTCACCTCCAACTATTTATCTTCAAAATCCTCCATAGTATTTAAGTTTAAAATACTAAACTCAAATTCTTTTTTGTCTCTCATAGCCAAAGTGAAATTCTTTGAAGTATATAAAAGATTGTGGTGATAACAAATCACCATAAAATTTATAAAGCTAGAAATAGTTACGCTTAGAAATGAACATGCAATTATTTTATTCTTTGGGTTTAACGCCTAATGAAACTAAAGTGTACCTTACATTGCTTGATTTAGGTACAGCTCAAGCTGGTCAAATAACAGAAGAATCTGGTGTGCATAGAAGAAATGTTTATGACTCTATTTCGCGACTTATTGAGAAAGGATTGATTAGCTTTGTCATAGTCAATAATAAAAAATTGTTTAGTCCAGTTAATCCAAGAAGATTTCTAGAGCTAATAGAAGAGAAAAAGTTTGCGTTAGACAGCTTAAAGAGCGATTTCAGCAAAGTTATACCTGAGCTTGATCTAAAAACAAAAATACAAGAAACACATGATGTTAGGTTTTTCAAGAGTGTTGAAGGCCTCAAAACAGTCTTTGAAGACATAATGAGGACTGGTAAAGACTACATTGGCTATGGCCCAGGGCTTCAGCTAGAAAAAATATTAAAGCATTATTTTAATCATTTTGTGAATAGAAGGCTTAAAGAAAAAATCAAAATAAAGCTAATTTATGATGAAATTTCAAGAGACAAAATCAAAAAAAATCCTCTTAGCGAAATAAGATATATTCCAGAAGAATACAGCTCAAGAGCTGCATTGAGGATTTATGGCGATAAAATTGCAATACTACTGCTTTCTGAAGAAGAGCCTTTGGCAATTGTCATAAAAAACAAGGCAATTGCTGATGGCTACAAAAAATACTTTGAAGTAATGTGGAAAGCTGCAAAACCTTGAAATTAAAGTGTACGCTCAGCAGTTACTTCCGCATTTCATTGGATTTCTCCTCAAAGGGTGTTCAACCTAATCATCACGTACACATTCATCGTAATTGAATGGCCTTTTTAATATTTTCCCTCTTAAAACTAGAGACTCTAGTACTTTTTGCTTTTCCGAAGCATATAAAAATCCGATTTTATTATAGAATTTAATCAAATTTTCTCTTCCTTTTATATAAAATCTGCCTGAAAAGGCTCTTCCTTTTTGTTTTCTTAATTGAATATGAGAAGTTGAAATATCAAAATGGTTTAACATCGTCCTAATTTGGTTAAGTAATTCGAGTAAATTAGGCACATATTCTTTAGTCTTGGATAATACAAATTGTATTCTCCATCTGTTATCTTGCGGCTTAGAACCTTCATTACCATATATTGTAGAGAGAAATGCTCTTTTTATATTGTTAGTACCATTATATATCCAATCTGGTATTAAAAATGGTTGATACACTTTGTTTCCTTTAGGCACTCCTAAAGAATGAATCAAAAGTGCCAAATTTTTGTTGCAAATTCCTACTTTAAAGCAATAAGCAGAATAATTAAGTGAAAGTTTTTCTTTACTAAATATTGACAAGAAATCTGATTTAAATAATTCCGCATCTTCCTTTTGATTAAAGAAATAATTAATTTGTCCCAAGTCTTTTTTTATATGACCATCACACATAATAAAACCTATGTTTATGGCGATAAAAGTTTTAACTCTTTCATTTAACATATAATTTAACCTGTATTTGTTAATGAAATCTGAATTTTGCGGCAAATATTCATTAATTTCTCTATCAATGTCCAATTTTTCAAATTTATTCTTAATTATTAAATTGATTAGTTCCTCTCTGTTATTAAAATCGTATGGAAGTAAGTGATTTTGGTATGATTTATTTAGTCCTTCATTGTTATTCAAGGAATAGAGATAACCTTCTTTCAATTGAGTTTTAGTTCTTAATAGCATTCCCTTTCTGTATAGTCTCGATAAAATTGTGCTTGACTGATTTGTTTTTAAGATATTCGGGTATTTAGAATTATAAAGTTCACAAATTGTTGTATTATTAAATATTAAATTAGGGTTTGTATCTATCAATTTGTATATGTTCAAAACATTAGAATTATCTAAACCTATTCGTTTAACATTAGGTTTTATTGAGTTCATTTTTAATTAACCTCCAAAGATTTTTGTTTCTACAAAGACTTTGGAGTCTTAAGAAAAAGAGAATGTTAAGTGAAACTCCATAAAAGGATTTTGTGTTTGAAAAACCAAAAGACTTAATTTGGGAGTTTTGCGTATTCTCTTTTTCTGAGTTTCAGACGTAGAATTGCTTTATATATTATGCGTGAAGATGTCCAGTGATAAGTAGTAACTGCTGAGCGTGTGCCTTTTAATATTTTAGAAAACAGAAAAACTTAAACTAAGGATTCGAGTTCTTGTAATTTTTGTTTTAAAATTTGTGTTTGATTCTCTAGTTCTTTATCATCAACATGATTCTCTAACATTAGTATCTCTCTCTTAAAATCCGGAATGATCATTTTTTCAATCCATTGGTCGAGTATTTTTCTATTTTTTTCTTCTGTTTTTAAAAGCTTAATTATTCTTTTTAGACTAATAATAACTTCAGCACTATATTGAACTATTTTATAATGTAAATTAGTTAATCCTAGTTGTTTTAATCGTGCGAGTCTGTTAGTATATTCATCCTTGTATTTTGGAGTTAGTGTATAATTGAAATAAAATTTCCTCGTTTTTTCAGATTCCTCACGAGTAAGTCCCACATCTGGTCCACCAGAATATTCTGAACCTGTGTAGAAAGTATGCATACCTACTAATCTATCCACCATTACTTTAAATTTAGATGCTTCATTTCTTTCATAGTTTAACCAATCCTTATGCCAAGCAAGTTCTTCTTTTATCGAATTAACTGAAAGGCCATTAGATTCCCGTATTTCGTCAATATAAGTTTCTTCCTCTTTTAATTTTCTCTCAAATTCTTCATCTTCTTTTATGCTTTCATGAAAAAAGGCAATCATTACTCGTATGCCTCTTGCATGATTGTAGAATACGTATATAAGTGGCAAGTGCTTCTTTTAATTCTCTACTTGTATTTTTCTTTAAGATTTCAGCTATTTCTCTCATAGTTTTTAACACCATCTGCAAAATTTCGTACAGATTTTTACTCTCAAATTCTAATTGTCCAAGAATTTTTTTGTCATTTTCCATCTACCCAAACATTCCCAAATAATCTTGGCCTTCTGCTTTTTCTTCCTGTTTAACTTTTTCTATGGCTTTTAAGAAATCTTCTTTGGTTACGAATGTTCTTTCATTTCTTATTGCAAAGTACCCGGCTTCTGTGCATACTGCCCTAATTTCAGCGCCGCTAAATCCTTCCATCTTGCTTACAAGTGAGTTGATATTAATTTTTTTATCAAAACTCATGTTTTTTGTATGTATTTTCATTATATCAAGCCTAGCTTCTTTATTTGGAATTGGTATGTTAATAAGCCTATCAAGCCTTCCAGGCCTTATCACAGCATGATCGAGTATGTCTTTTCTGTTTGTTGCTCCTATAATCTTAACATTATCCAATGGCTTGAAGCCATCAAGTTCTGCAAGCAGTTGCATAAATGTCCTATTGACTTCTCTTTCACCAGAAGTGCCAACTTCTATTCTTTTTGCTGCTAATGCATCTAGCTCATCAATAAAAACAATGGCTGGTGCTTTTTTCCTTGCAAAATCAAAAATTTCTTTTACAAGCTTTGCGCCCTCTCCTATAAATTTTTGTACTAGCTCTGAACCAACAATCTCAATGAAGGTAGAATTTGTAGAAGCAGCAACTGCTTTTGCAAGCAAAGTTTTTCCAGTTCCTGGTTCGCCGTAAAGCAAAATGCCCTTTGGTGGAGTAATCCCAATTTGCTTGAACAACTCAGGTTTTTTTAATGGCAATTCAACAACTTCTTTTATTTCTTGTATTTGAGTATCCAAGCCACCAATATCTTGCCAAGATGCTGTCGGTTTTTCCACAATCACAAATTTCTCAACATTAAAGCGCCTTGTTATGGGAACTTTTTTTATTACTGTAAGGTTCTTTTGCTCCACTAAAACTAAATCGCTTGATTTTAGCTTTTCACAATCACTTGATGTATTAACAAGAAATTGATTGCCATTTGGAATTCTTATAATTGCTTCTTTTCCAAAAATTTCTCTAACCTCGCAAACCATTAAAGGAGAAGCTTTAAACCTCTCAATCTCTTCTTTTAAACGATTAATCGTTTCTTTAAGAATTCTATTTTCTTCTTCGTATGGATTAGAAGAAGTAGAGTAGCCGTACATTATGCTTTCTATGATGTTTTTAGTTTTTGCTTCTTTTGTAGGCATTTTTGATTTAAATTATAGTGGATTAATATAAAAAGGTTTGGGTT
>CAZRRL010000002.1:11873-17467 GCA_964602555.1 uncultured Methanosarcinales archaeon
TCAACATGGAATGGAACATCAATTTTTCCGCCAAAATGTTTGTTGTTGCCAAAAGCTATATGGCATGTTCCAGCAACTTTCTCATCTTCTAAAACATTGCCTGTTATCTTCGCTTTGTAATTTGTGCCAATGCCTAGCTCAGCAACATTTTTATAAAATTTATTTTTTAATAATTTTTTGAATTGATTTGCTATCTTTCCTCCTTTAATTTTTTCAATAAATCCACTTTCAATATTAATCTTAATATTTTTATCAATTTCTCCTAAGCCACCAATGCTTGCATCAACTATAATTTTGCCATTTGTTTTTCCTTCCAAAGGCGCAATAAATATTTCTCCTGCTGGAAGATTTCCAAAAGAGCTTTTTTTTGTGTGTATTCCATCATCAATTAACCATTTTCTTCCTTTTAAATAAAATCTTATATCAGTTCCTTTTTTTGTGGTTATTCTTATTTTATTTTTGTTCTTCAATTTTGAGATTAATGTTTCATTAAATTTTTTTATTTTATAAAAATCTACATTTAATGCTCTTTCCATCATGTCAATTGTTATTCCAGGCATGCTTGCAATTCTAGCACCTTTGCTGCTTGCATTCTTCCTAGCTTTTGTATGACTTAACGACTTTGTTGTAGGTATCAATATTACATCACATTTCAACATTTCATTAGCAATATGTTTAGGCGGCTCGGCACCATGTGTAGCTGGAATTGTTGTAAGAATTAGGTTTGATTTATTTGTTATCTTTAATGAATTTTTGTATAAAGCAATGCCAATAGATTTCAGTTTTTTATCACTAACAATTAAACAACTTTCGGTACTTTTCAGATTCATGCATTTTTTTAGAATTATGTTTGCTGCATTATCAAGTGACATTTTTACGCTACAAATTCGCCATTTTTTAGAATCCAATGCTGGTTTCCAGATTTATCAGTGCCATAAACATCTAGTTTTTGCCTTGGTGCATTAAAAACTATATCCATATGGTACTCTGTGCTTCTGTCAGGCTCAAAACCTGAACCTAAAGCAATATGCATCATTTTCGCAATTTTTTCATTAACAATGAGGTATTCGCACAGCCTGGCTTTTGGATTTGTATTTATTGCAAACTCACCTATTCTTTCAAAATTTTTTTTCTTGAGTTCAATTATTTCCTGAGGAATGCTTTTGTTTTTTTCTGCTTCTTGCAACAGCTTCATTGCATCATTTTTTCTTTTGTTTATTTTTTCAATAATATCTTTTGGGCCATCTATAATTTTGTAACTGTCACCATAACATTCAACAATTAGAGGGTTTTTCTCGCTTAATGAATAACTCTGATCAACATGTACAACTACATCACCAATAAAAATGCCCTTCATGTACTCTGGTGTTGTAAAAGCTTCTCCACCGGGAATGTTGCCCATGCAACCTGCTCTTATGCCTGTCATCTCTAAATATGTTTTATTTATTTTTTCTCTTACATCGGTATCTGAGCGTCTTACCCAGCGTCTTGAGCCATCTTCCTTTACCAAGCCTACTTCCAGCTTAGTAACATATTTTTCTTTCAAATTTCCATTTACATAAATAACATTGCATTTGTCCATTATATCTTTTATTTTTTGATTTCTTGCTCTTATGTCTGACCAATCAACAAGATTCGTTTCAATAAAAATATCTATTGGTATTGTTTCTGTAAAAGCAACTCTTGCCATTGGGTCTCTTTCTTCAAGTCTAGTTTGAGGATAAAAGTCTAGCTTATAAATCATCTGAGCTGGTGTTTGCCATCTTGTTTTTTTGTTTAAGGAGGGATAGCCAATTATTTCGCCAAAAAGATGTTTGCCAGGATAGCCTTTTCCACTTATAGAAAATGTTAAATCTGGAGATTTTACCCTTTCAAGCTTTAGTAATTTTGACAGTTTTTTGTATTTCTTAAATGGCTCTTCGTCAATCTCTTTATCTAATTCACATCCAAGCAAGGTTGCTCTTAGCTCTGAAACTCTTTCACCTTGCTCAAGCATGGAGCTTCTAAGGGTAAATGCGTTCATCAATGGCTCTGCAATTTTTTTGGCTGTTTGTGTCATAGCCCAAATTATAGAATAAGAATCAAGGTAATCTTCTAGAGGATGCCCCATTAATGATTGAGTAGGTATAAGCGTAAAGCCTATGCCTACTCTCTCGCCTTTTTTCAAAGCATAAACATCACGCCATAAAATTTCAGATGTTTGCATTAATTCTTTTGTTTTATAATCTTTAAACCATTCTGCATGAAATTGTAACTCTAAAGAACCGGTAAATTTATTTTCCACGGCTTCAAGAATAAAATCTGGTTTTTTAAATATATGCTTGAATTTACCTTTTGCCTTCTTATCAACTTCTTCTATGAATTCAAGCATAGCTCTTGTTTTGCCATTTCTAATACCTTTTTCATAATCTTCAAAAACTTTCCATGTATCTTTTAAAGCTTCTAAACCTTCAGACTTCTTATTTATTCCAACACAGCTTACATCATTGTTTAGCTCATGTAAAGCTCTTGACAATGGTGCAATTGAATAAAAAGCTTCTTTATTGCTTATATCAGATATTATTAAGAAATTTTTTCCTTTTGCATTCTTAACTGAATTTTTGTAATAGTGAACAGCAGAATTAAATGCATTTTCATTGTATTTCATAGTCATAGCAATTTTCAAATTATTAATAAATCTTTTGATGTTTTAGTCAATAATATTGTTTTATTTTTAAACAATACCGTATCTTCAATCCTTATCCCAAATCTATTAGGAAAATACATTCCTGGCTCTATTGTAAAGACCATATTATTTTTTATTCTATCCTTAGAGTTTAACGTCAAATTTGGCGGTTCATGTATCTCAACGCCAACACCATGGCCAAGACCATGGGTAAAGTTATTTTTATATTTTCCTAAATTCTTGATTACAAAATCATAAAGCTCAGAACATTTTTTATTGTATTTTATTTGATTGACTGTATTTTTTTGTACGCTTAACAAAAAATTGTAAATTTCTTTTTCTTTTTTGTTTGGTTTACCTATATAGATAGTTCTTGTTATATCAGAGCAATATCCTTTGTACTTAACTCCAAAATCAATAACACAAAACCCTTTTTTTATTTTAATGTTTTGAGGTTCATGATGCGGCATGCTTCCATTGCTTCCAGATGCTACTATAGGGTTAAAAGAAAGCTCTAATCCATTTTTTTTGGCTTCATACTCAAGAAAAGCAGCTGCTTCACTTTCTGTTCTAAAATCGTCAAAATTTTTAATTGCGTTTTTGATTATTTTATCTGAATAATTACATGATTTTCTGATGAGCTTTATTTCTTTCTCTGTTTTTATCCCCCTCAGTTTTAAACAATCTAAATATATGTCTTTAGTTTTTATATTTTTAAAATATTTTTTAAAATTTTTATACGAATTTAATGTAAAATTATTTTTGTCTATTGCAATTTTTTTTGTTTTTAATCCATTTCTTTTGATAATTTTATAAATTGATTCAAAAAATTTCTTTTTATCCATAGAATATACTTTTTTAACCATTGATTTTTTTGCTCTTAGCTTTTCCATTTCTGGAGCTATTAAGAATGGTTGTTTCTCTTTTGGCATAATTAATGCTCCTAATCCTTTATAGCCTGAAAAATAGAACATATTTGGATTAAGCTTTGTTGAGTCAGAATTGTAGAATAAAGCAAAATCTGCATGATTTTTTTCTAAAATTTGTTTAAACTCATTAACTCTCATTTTAACCCAAAAATCTTTATATATGATTTAAACTTTTCTTTTTTTATGCAAAAATATAAGTTAAAAAATAGCACTATAGTAATTTTTGAAAAAAATAACTCTAAATCTGTTGCTGTTGAAGTTATGTTTAAAGTTGGGTCTAACTTTGAAAACAAAAAAACGCTTGGACTAGCGCATTTTCTTGAGCACATGCTGTTTGAGGGCACAAAAAACAGGAAAAGCAGCAGAGAGATTGCAAATGAAATTGAGAAGTATGGTGGTGAATTTAATGCTTATACAACTGGTGACAGGACTGCTTTCTTTATCAAAATAATAAACAAAAGGTTTGATGTGGCATTAGACATTCTATCAGATATGGTAGCCAATCCAATTTTTGATGAAAAAATAATTGAGAAGGAAAAACAAGTTATCTTGAAAGAGATAAATATGGTTAATGACGAGCCAAAGCTATACCAATGGATTTTATTCCAAAAAGTTTTGTTTGATAAGCATCCAGTAAAGAATCCAACTTATGGTACTGTTGAAACTGTAAAAAGCTTTGACAGAAAAAATGTTGCAGATTATTACTATGCCCATTACATCCCAAACAATATGATTATTTCAGTTGTTGGAAATGTTAAAAATGTTAAAGAAAAGATAGAGAAATATTTTGGTAGCTTAAAACCAAAAAAAGTTATTAAAAGGCCTAAAGTAAACGAGCCTTTACTAACAAAAATAAAGAAGTTTGGTGAGAAAAAGAAAACTCTTAATTCTTATATGGTGCTTGGTTACAAGACAGTGCCAAGATTGCACAAAGACAGCCATGTGCTCGATGTTATAAGTGCAATTCTAGGAAGAGGACAAAGTGGATGGATGTTTGACGAGATAAGAAACAAGCGAGGCCTAGCTTATCAGGTCGGTGTGAATGATGAAAATGAAAGCGACTATGGAATGTTTGCAGTTTACACTAGCTTGGATAAGAAGAACATTGAGAAAGCGAAGCAAATTATTTTGCAACAATTTAGAAGACTAGGAAATATAAGCAACAAAGATTTAGAAGAGGCAAAAACATACATAGAAGGAAATCATGCCTTGGAAACAGAAGATAATTTCTCAAGAGCAGACAAACTTGCGGTATGGGAATCAATAAAAGATGCTAAGCTTGTTGATTTTTACTTAAAAAATATAAGAAAAGTTAGCATTGATGATGTAAAAAAAGTTGCAAAAAAATATTTGACTAATAAGTATACCTTGGTTGTTATAGAGCAAAAATAAAGTTAATTTTAAGTGGCAATGCCAATATTTTCACTAAGAAAAAGAAAAGAGAAGTCCGAATATTATATTACAAGATTTGTTTTATTGAGATTTCTTGGTTTAATTTATTTCTTTGCTTTTCTTTCATTAGCAAACCAAGTTATTCCATTGATTGGAGAAAATGGATTGTTGCCAGCTAAAGATTTTCTCAAAACATTTAGGTTTGATTCAAAAGTAGACGCTTTTATTTCCTTGCCAACTCTTTTTTGGTTTGGTATATCAGACAAAATGCTTGTTGTTTTAGCTTGGACTGGTGTGATATTATCTTCAATTTTGCTTTTAGGCTTTGCAAATGTTCCTTTGCTTCTTGCACTATGGTTTCTTTATATGTCATTTGTGCATATTGGGCAAATATGGTATGGGTATGGATGGGAGATACAACTGCTTGAGACTGGATTTTTAGCTATATTTTTGTGCCCATTACTTGATCCAAGGCCATTTCCAAAGACAGCGCCACCAAAGCCAATAATATGGCTTTTTAGATGGCTTGCATTCCGCATTTATTTAGGAGCAGGGCTTATCAAGCTTAGAGGTGATTCTTGCTGGCGTGATTTAACTTGCTTATATTA
>CAZRRL010000002.1:17567-34595 GCA_964602555.1 uncultured Methanosarcinales archaeon
ATATGGCTAAGCATTCCTGTTGTTCAAAATCTTCTTTCTTCCAAACAGGTGATGAATATTTCGTTCAATAGATTGGAGCTTGTGAATACTTATGGTGCATTTGGCTCTGTTGGCAAAGTAAGAGGCGAACTTATTATTGAAGGAACAGATGATGAGGTTGTAACACAACAAACAAAATGGAAAGAATATGAGTTTAAAGCAAAGCCAGGCAATCCATACAGGAAATTGCCTATTGTAGCTCCTTATCATTATAGAATTGATTGGCAGATTTGGTTTGCAGCAATGCAAAGGCCAGAGCATAATCCATGGCTTATACACCTTATTTGGAAATTGCTTGATAATGACGAACAAGCATTGACTTTGATTGATAATAACCCATTTCCTGACAAACCACCTAATTACATAAGAGTTTCATATTATCGTTATAATTTTGCTCCTTTGAGCGATAAAAATGGGCCTTGGAATCGTGAATATTTGGGTTTATGGCTGCCTCAATTGTCAAAGTCAAACAATGCGCTGAGAGAATATATTAAGGCTTATGGTTGGGAAACATGACTATCTTGTTATTTCAAATCCTTTTATTGTTTCCAAAAGCTTTTTTAATTTTGCATCTTTGCTAAAACTTTCTCTAACAGGCTTAACCATTTCATTAATGTAATAAAAGACACTATTTTTTAAATCAGCTGGATGTATTTTGCCTTCTTTGTAAAGTTTTTCCAGTTCTGAGTAAGCCTCTATTACAATGTCACCGCCAAATTTTTCTTCTCTCTTTATTTCCATCACCTTAAATTTCTCAAAAATAAGGTATTTTGCATATTCAAGCATTGGATTTTCTTCGATTACTTTTGCTGGGCAATAAGCTTTGTTTATTTTTCTTTTAATAGCGTCTTCAGAGTCGTTCATGAAAATTGCTCTGTCAGGGTCTGTTTTTGACATCTTAAGCTTTAAAATTCTATCTTCGTCTCTTTCTTTTGGCGGTTCGCCTAAACCAATAAGCATGTGATGGCTCACTACAACAGGTTTCCAAAATCCTAATGCAGGACCAAGTTCTCTTGCTAAAACATTCACTTTTCTTTGGTCCATTCCAAGCTGTGTAATGTCAGCTTTAAGGTGAAATATATCAGCTGCTTGCATACAAGGGTATAAAATCTGAGAAGCTTGTTGCACTTCTGCTTCTCTTCTGCCCATTATTTGACCTGTGCGTATTATCCTTTTAATAGTAGAATTTCTTGCTATTTGCATCACTTTTTTCCAATAATCTGCATCTTCAACAAAATCTTTGACCCATACAAATTCAACATTTTTCAAATCCATTCCGCAATGACGCCAGAGCTCAATCATATACTTTCCAACAAGTTGTATTTTCTCTAAATCACCGCCCATTTTGTTGTTGGCCCACGCATGCCAGTCAGCAACAAGCATTTTAAACCTGCAGCCTGCTTTTGTTATTTTGTTTATGTTAATAGATCTTAGAATTCCTTGCGCAATATGTATGTCTGTGCTACTAGGCTCAAAACCGTCATATGCAATCGGTTGTGTTTTTGCTTGCAATAGATGCCTTAGCTCTTCTTCTGTTATTATTTCTTCACCTACTTGTTTTATTAGCTCTAGCTTGCTTTCTAAGTCCATAAAGAACAAGTTATCAGGTTAATATTTAAAGGTTTTTGAGAAAGTGTTTATTTTTTATCACAATATGCCTTCGGCAAATTCTACGCTCGCTCAATAGCTCGCCAATCTATGAAAAATATGTTCATTGATTTTGCTTATAGAACTTTCTCAAAACCATTTGACTAGTTACTCCAACAGAAATTCCTAATACCTCTAAAGCAAAGAAAATAATCATGCTGAAAGGTAGATTGTTTACATAAGTTGCAAAACCAGTAGTGCTAGAAGTGGCGTATCCTGTTGGTATAACCTTTGCTGGGGTACCATCATTATTGTGTATAGGGAGCATAAAGTAAATAAGCAAAGCAGCTATTGCTCCAATGTAAGCACCTTCTTTCATAAAATAACTGTTTGTATGGTTATTAAAATAGTTTGCGGTTTAAACCACTCCTATGAGAATTCTTTATTAATCAACAACAGGAATTTCTTCCTGTCATTAATCTTTTGTGTGTTCTTCAATTACATATAAATATCACCTCAAAGCTTATTAGCTAACTTGTAATTAAAGAATTCTCATAACAGCACTGGACATCTCCGCATAATCTTTATAAACCAATTCTTGAATTAAGGGTAGTATGAAAATACCAGTTTCTTTACTAGCGACTTATTTGTACTGCTCTAGAAAGCTGTTTCTTGAGAAAGTATTGCTTTTGGAAGAGCCGCCAAAGGAAAGCATAGTGATGGGTTCAATAAGGCATGAAACTTATGATATTATTAACAAAAAAGAAGAAGATATAGTAACCTCAATAATAGAAAGGCTTTCTTTGGAAAGCATTCAAAAATTATACAAGCAAAATTATTTGGAAATATTAAGAAAAGTGATAATGAACAACAGGAATAGACTAAATGAAGTAAAAATAAATATACTTGATGCTTACAAAAAGGTATCTCCACATGTTATAGAAGAATCATCAATAAGAGCAAATAATATTTTCAATTTTATAGAAGCTAACAATGTATTTGGAGAAGAATTATGGCAAAGATTAACACCAAAGATAATATCAGAATTAAAGGTCGACTCAGATGAATTAAGATTGATTGGTATAATAGATCAAGTGTATATTCACAATAATGAGTATGTACCTTTTGAGCTTAAAACAGGGAAAACACCGCAAGATGGTATTTGGCCATCACATAGAATACAAATAGCAGCTTATTCATTGCTTTTGCAAGAAAAATTTAATAAGCCTGTAAAAGAAGGCTTTGTTCTTTATCTTGATTCAAAGGAGAAAAGGCATATTGCAATAAATCCTTTTATGAAGCATGAAGTGAAAGAATTGATAGATGAGATTATAAAATTGCTTAATGGAAAAGAATTGCCTGATTTCTGCAATAATGAAAATAAATGTAGGAAATGTGGATTAAGAGAAACTTGCTATAATGAAGATGAAGTTAATAATTTATTAAAAATAAGGATAGGTTAAATGGAAAACTTGTTAAAAGAAAAAGTTATAGTAATAACTGGCTCAAGCACCGGTATTGGAAGAGAAACTGCTTTCAAATTTGCAAAAGAAAAATGTAAAGTTGTTGTTACATATTACAAGGGTAAGAAAGAAGCCGAGGATGTAACAAAAAAATGTCTTGAACTTGGCGCGGCATATGTTCTTTTATTGCAATTGAATGTAATGAATAATAAAAGTATAGTAGATTGTGTTAAAAAGGTAATCGAAAAATTTAAAGTTATTGACATACTAATAAACAATGCTGGCATTGTTGTATGGAAAAACTTAAGAGAGCAGACTTTTGAGGACATTGAGAATGAAGTAAGAACGAATCTCGAAGGATTGATAAAAATGACAAAAGAATGTCTGCCTTACATAAAAGAAACAATAATAAACATTTCAAGCGGAGCTGGCAAAGAGGCTTTTGCTGGATTAAGCACTTATTGCGCAACAAAGTTTGGTGTGCGTGGATTTAGTCAAGCAATTGCACAAGAACTAAGAAACATAAAGGTTTATTGCATAAATCCTGGCTCAACAGCAACTAGAATGACAAATTATCAAGGAATACATCCTGAAAAAGTAGCAGAAATCATACTTAATACTGCTAAAGGTGTTTATAATGTAAGCTCTGGTTCAGATATAGATGTTTGGGAATTGATTTAATGTTTTTAAAAAAATATCTCATAAAATAACATAAAAAGATGTTACCTTACGAAACATTTAAATATAACCTTACTGTATAATCTTGCGTATTAACTGGAGAGGGAATAAAACAAAAAACGAGGAGGTTAATTATGCCAGAAGATGATAAGAAATTCTCAAAACAATTGATTGGCAAAACTGTTGTTAGCAAAACAGGCAAACGATTTGGAGAAGTAGGCGACATTATATTTGAGACAAGGTCTGGTGAGCTAATTCACATGGTGCTTCATAATCCAACTTCTTATACAGAAAAGCTAGAGCTAGAGAAAGACAAAGAAGGCCATATTTTAATACCTTTTAGTGCAGTTATAGCTATCGGCGACTTTATGGTTGTTGCTGAAGAAGATATTATTTGAATAAATTTTATAGTTCTTTATTAGAGCGTATATTATGATAGGGCCACCTTTTGAATTCTTCTTTAATGATAAAGTATACAAACTTATTTTCTTAAATCTTTTATTGTCGGTGGTTTATAGCGTGCGTATCTGGTCATTTAAAAAGACTCCGTTGAGAAAATTATATTGGCTTTTAGTTCCCTTGGGATTTTGTGTGTTGATTTTCTTAATTGAGGTATTTGCTGCTTATTTTACAAAAACAGCGTGGGATTCTTTAATGTATTTGGTATATATTTGGATCTTTTGTTTTATAATTGGTGGAGTAATTGCATTTTTAAAAATGAAGGGTTACAGATGGCTTGTAATTAGTGTAATGTTACTTGGATTTTGGATTGTGAATTTTTTACTATTTTTAGCCATATTTACTATAGGCCATGATTCATTATAATCCACAAATACCTTTTTAAATTGCTTAGTATTCTCAGGCTAGGGGTTAAATGCAGCTAGAAAACGCTCTGTGGACTGAGAAGTATAGGCCAAGTGATTTTTCTGAAATAAAAGGTCAGAAGGAAATAGTAAAAAGGGTAAAGGCTTTTGTTGAGCAGCAGAATTTGCCTCATTTGCTGTTTGCAGGGCCTGCTGGTGTTGGAAAATCAACATTAGCAATAGTAATAGCAAAAAAATTGTTTGGGACTTATTGGCGCAATAATTTTCTTGAACTTAATGCTAGCGATACACGTGGAATAGATACTATAAGGACTAATGTAAAAGATTTTGCAAGAACAAAATCTATTGGAAATGTTCCATTTAAAATAATTTTCTTAGACGAAGCAGATGCTTTAACAAGGGAAGCACAACAAGCATTAAGAAGGACAATGGAAAATTATGCTCAAACTTGTAGATTTATCTTAAGTTGTGTGACGCCTGATACAAAAGTACTACTGCCAAATGAAGTAGAATTAAGTATTAAGGAATTTATAAAGCATTATCAAGATGCAAAACAAATTCGAGTTTATAATGTATCCGAAAAGGAGAATACCATAAAAAATGACTTGGTTTTAGCATGTGTTCAGTTACCTCCTCATTCTATAGGCAAGAGGGTGCTAGAAATTACAACTATGACTGGGAGAAAAATTAAGGCTACTGAAGATCATATGCTATTGACTACAAATGGCTGGAAAGAAGCAGGCTTGTTAAATGAAGGAGATTCTATTTTAGTGTACCCATCATTAGTTGGGACAGAGTACGAATATAATAATAAGAAAGTTATTGATATTGGCAAATTTATTAGTTTTATATCAGAATTAGAAGAAAAAGCAGGCTCGAAAAATATTAAAGACGCAAATATGTTTAGAGAATTAAAGACTAGAGATAAAGAGAAGATAATTGAAAGAATTTATGATCTCAAAAAAATTGTTGATAGCGGTAAAGGGTTAACCAAAAAGGAGTATTTAGTTTATGATTTAATTAGAAATAATAATGAAATATCAAGAAAAGAGATTCAAGATAAGATTAAATTAGGCCGTATAAGAACAGTACAATTGCTTAAGCAAATTGAGCAAAAAGGCAATATAAAGAGGATTATAGATGGAAAAACTCATAAATTTATCATTTCAAGTGCAAGTTCTTATTCATTAAGAAATTACGTAGATATAAGAAATCTTATACAATCTGAATTCAAAATAAATATCTCTTATTCAGCTGTAAAGAAATCGCTAGACGACAGCATTTTAAGAGGAAAAGTTGATCGTATAATGGGGGAATTAAAAAGAAAAGATATTCTAGATGCGACTTATAATGATTTGGATAAAGTAGGTGCTTTGGCAAGACTTTGTGGTTTTATGCACGGTGATGGGCATTTAGTCCATAACGGCATCAGACTTTATTTTTCTGGTAACAAAAATGCATTAGAAAATGTAAAAAAAGACCTTGATACCTTATCCTACCATAATTACTCCAAAACTTATTCTAAAATAATAAAAAACATAATTAGGGGAAGGAAATTTGAAGGGACTACTACATGGTTTTATCTGGATTCAACTGCTTTATCCGCTCTATTCCAATTTTTAGGCGTATCAAAAGGGGATAAAACAATAAATGAATTTGACGTTCCAGAATTCACTAAAAATGGTACAAAGTTTGTAAAAAGGGAGTTTCTAAGGGCTTTATTTGGGTGTGATGCAGATAAGCCGAGCTGGAATGGAATGAATTTTAATGCAGTAGCTCTTCGCCAGAATAAATCTGTTTATCTTAAAGAATCCATGCTTCATTATTATAAAGGACTTTCCAGCTTATTCAAAGAATTTGGTATTGAAACTTATATAGAAATCAGAAATAAGAAAGAAGTAAGAACAAAAGATGATGTTCCTGTACTAACCTTTGGATTGATAATAAAGCCAAATAATAAAAATTTATTAAAATTCTTCTCTAAAATAGGTTATGCCTATGAAGATTATAAGATAAATCTAACAAGGTTAGCGGCAGAATATCTACGCCATAAATGCAATCTAATTAATTTGTATAGAAAAAAATCTGAGTTGATTCTTGCAAGAATAGGTTCTGGAAGTTCTATGAGGAAAATTGCTAAAGAGTTTGATGTATCACTAGATTTTGTTATACACCAGAAAAATCAGCTAGAAGTTCATTTGCCTAGAAAAAAGTTTATGAATTTTGATGATTGGTTACGGAAATATACATATAATGGGACTTTTTTGATAAACAATATAGTAGAAATAAAAGAAATCAATGTTGATGAAGTAATGGATTTAACATGTCACAAAGACCATAATTTTATTACCAATGGGTTTATCTCACATAATTGCAATTATAGCTCAAAAATAATCGAGCCGATACAAAGCAGATGCGTGGTTTTTAGGTTTAAGCCATTGGATAAAAAAGATGTAATAATTATTATAGATAAAATTGCAGAGCAAGAAAAAATAAAGATTGATGAAAAAGCAAAAGAAGCTTTGTTTGAGATTTCTGAAGGTGACTGCAGAAGGCTTGAGAATGTTTTGCAAAGCTCAGCTGCAATAACAAATCATATTACAGAAGATTTAATCCACTCAATGGCGTCAGTTGCAAAGCCAAAAGAGCTGAGAGAAGTTTTAGAATTAGCTTTGAACAATAAATTTATTGAAGCAAGAAACAAGCTATTGGATTTAATGCTGAATTATGGTTTAGCTGGAATAGACATAATCAAGCAAATACAAAAAGAAATTCTAGAGCTTAATATTGATAATAAATCAAAAATGCTGCTAATAGAGAAATGCGGCGAAATTGAGTTTAGAATGACAGAAGGTTCTGACGAGTTTGTTCAATTAGAGGCTTTATTGAGCCAGTTTGCTTTGGCTGGAAGTAGATAAAAATTAATTTGTTTTTATAATTTTAATTTCTAAGGAGTAGCCTCATCTGTTGCCAAATGCTTTACTAAAACTTGAGTTTCTTTATTGTCAAGAACATTGTAAGTTACTTCTATCCCAATAACCTTCTCCAAATCAAGTCTATCAGGAACAAGCTCAACTGTGCATGTCAATGTTCTCCTGCCATTTACTAATCTTACAACACCATTAAAGTCGTTTTCTAAGCCACCACAATTTATAGTTCCACGCTTGAAAATTGGATCATCTGGAACTTCTTTTATCTCTACAAAAACATTGTTTTCTTTTTGTCTTCTTAAGCTTGGAGTTTTTGGACATCCTTCCTCAAAGTTAATAAATGGTGTAGCGGCAATATCACTTTCATCAAAAGCAAAGAAAATATCTACATTTCCGCTTAAAACAATATCAAATGTAAATGAGATTTTATCTGTGCCTATTACGCTTTGCCTAAAGTTTGTGACTTGCACGGGTGCAGATGAACTATGTATCGCTTTGCTTCCAGATGGCCTGCAAAGACTATTATCAGCGATGTTAAACATATCTTTTAATACGCAAATCTTTGTATTTGAAAGTGTTTTATAGAGATAACATGCCTCTGCTCTAAAAGTAAACTCTGTGTTGCCAGGAAATCTGCCTGATACTTGAAAATCACCATCTCCTTCTGGGAATTTCACAAATGATGTAGTACCTTCAATTAAATTGCCTTCAGCATCTCTTCTTTTTGGATCTAAAGAATCTTCTGGCATTTGATCTCGTAAAGCATCAAAGCTAATTCCTGCCCCAAAATCGCTTGGGTCAAAACCAATCAAATTGACTTTTATATCTTCCTTATCAACTTTTGTTTCTCCATCATTTCGTAATCTGACAAGTGCAGCAAACTTAAATGTTGAGTCATCAGTAACTTCTTCTGGCGGGCTGTCTTTCTCAAAATCTATTGTTAAACCAGATGTTCCTCCTATAAAAGGCGTTCTTGGAGCTGTTCCTGTAGATGAACCAGTTCTCTTACAAGCAGAAATTAAAAGAATCAAGCATATAAGCAACGCTAATACATAGTATCTTTTATTCATTTTGCCTCTTTTCACTAGGTTTTATTTATTTTAGTATTTGATATATAAAGTTTTCGGTTTGGTTTCTGATTTTTGTCTATTAGAGTGAATTCAACGCGTATTTTTATAATTTTTAGCATTATGCTTTTCTACTTGGAATTTGTACTACATCAAGCTGTATATTTTCTTTTTTTATCTGTATTTTTTTCTCTGCAGTATTTCTGTAGCCATAGCTCAATTCAATTACTAAAGGAGTTGTGTAAGCAGAAAGTGTATTGCTATATTTTTCTGCTGAAAGCTCGCAAATAATAAAACCTTCATTATTTATAAGTCTAATTAAGCCTCTATCGTAACCTTTAACGGGTCCATCTGAAAAAGGCCCGCATAGCAAAGGCGTGTTAGATATTTTAACATATTCTAGCATTACCTTGTCGACATCGTCTCTTGAAATTTTCTGCTCGCCAAATGGGTTACATCTGTCTAAAGCATCTTCTTTTATAACATCTCCTTTGCCTACATTTTTTATTGTTATTTTAAATTGGATTTTTGAGGCGAATGCCTCTTCATCAATTCTTGTCACAGCAATTGGCGCACCTTGGCTTGTTAATGTGACATCTTGAACTTGACAAACCTTTTTGTCATTAGTTGAGTAAGGCAACGGGTCAATGCAAACAGAAGGTCCTGCAACTGTTTGATAATTATAGCATGCTGTAGCCAACAAAGTTGGATCATATTTTTCTACATTCAACTTTTCAGCAGAAACAGTTGCTGTAAAGCCAATTATATCCAAGCCACCATTTGGGTTAATTGAGCTTTTTCCTTCTAAAGCCCTTGTGCTAAGATCATCTATACCGCCTTCTTTTGGTTTGATAGTTATAATATTTTTATCAAAACCACTTATGTAAACTTTTCCAATGCGTGGCGCTTGTCCATTGTTGCCTTCATTTGGCTGTGGGTAAGCGCCTTTATTCTTTACCTCTAATATAATTTCAAATTCCTCGTCTTTTTCAGCAACAAAAATTTTTTCAGGCGGGGCATTTGGCAAAAAGCTAACTACTATTCCTTCTGTGCCGCTCCTTATCTCTTCCAAAGCTTTTTCAATTCCCTTTTTTGTTTTGCAACCAGCTATAAAAATTAATAAAATAAGAAGTAATGCGACAATAAATCTTTTTTTCAAGTTTATCACTTTTGCAAATTAGATTTTTACATATAAAATTTATTATTTACTTTACTGAAACTTTTTGAATTACATAATTTGCTGATACCGAGTCTGTATAGCCATAGTTTAAAACAACATTTAATGGAGCTAAGTATGCATCAAACGAACCTTCAATGCCTTGCTCCAAAGTGCACCTTACCAATTCTTTATTATCCTTGAGCTTCACAAAGGTGTTCTCTATAACTTCTTTTTGTTTATCTTTTCTGCAGTCAAGCTGTTGCTTTGACAGAAACGCTTTTACCTGAACTTTGTTAATGTTTTCGTGGTTTGTATCACTTTTTATGCAGAATTCTTTGACTACATCATTTTTTATGACTGTGCCTTTGCCTCGATTTTCTATAAATAGCAAAAATTGCGGCTTTATATTTCTATATTCCTGACCTTGCTCATTAAATTCTGCAGGAAGCATGCTAACCTCAACCTTTGTAATTGCAACAGGTGCGCCTTGGCCATTGCTAAAAACCAAGTCTTGAACTGTGCAGGCTTTTTTTCCTGGCCTTAAATTGCTCACATCTGAATCAATGCAAACAGTAGTGTCTAATTGAGTTTCATATGGATAGCACAAAGTTGCAACAACTGTTGATGGATGTATTTCACTTTGAGGATCTATCTTATCTGCTTGCACTTCATAAACTACAACTTCTTCATCGCCTCTAAGATTGATGTTGCTTCTTCCCTCCAAGTTAAATTCCGCAGCGTTATCCAAAACTTTATTTTCTGTGCTTACTTTTTTTACTCTTCCGCTTTCTCTTAATTTTGCTGGCTTATTGTAATCTTTCTCAACGCCAAGAGATAAAAATATTTTCTCTTGATTTAATATTCCTATACTATAAGCTCCATTATTTCTTACCTTTACAATTACTGGAAATTTGTCATTTTCAAATACTTTTAAAGGTGGGGTATTTTTCAAAAATTCTAGAACTAAGCCATTAAAGCCAACTCTTATATTTGTTGTATCCTTCGAAGTTTTTTTTAACTCAATGGTACAGCCTAAAGTGAATATTAACAATAATGCAATTAACAATGCAGATTTATTTTTTGATTTCATTATTTTTAAGCTATTTTACAATTTACTGAGTAGGTATATTTTCTGGTGGAATGTTAACTTGAGTAGTAACGGCTGTTGAAGGTTGACCGTCTTGACGATAAGCAAATACGTAGTATTTATACTGCGCACGATTAGGATCTACATTATGACTACATTGGTAAGTAAATTCGCCAGCTTTTTTATCACAAGCATTAATAGGTACATGAATAATAGCATTGTTAACAAAATCTTCGTAAACAACTTTATAGTTAGTTACATCTTGGCTTTGCGACTTGCTCCAAGTTATTGTTACAACACGATTAGTGTCATCAAAAGAAGCCTGAACATTTTCAGGAGGTGATACACTTGTTGGTTGTGTGATTGGAATTTGTTGGCCTTGGGTTGATTGTGTTATTGTTTCTTCTTCTCTAACTATTTCTTCAGTAGGAGCTACACTTTGCCATACAGATGGGTTAGTAATTTCTGCTCCTTTTATACTATTGAACGCTTTAAAAACATTTTCAACGTAATTAATGTTTCTGTCGATACAATTTTGCTCACATTTTAGTGGGTCTCTTTTTCCTTCGCATGCTTTTCTACAAGATGCTTCTGGTCTGCAACCTAATCCAATATAAGCCCTTACAGCTGCGTCCCACCCTCTGTAGCTCAGATATTTCTTGTATCTTTCAGACTGTTCATTTGGCGGACAAAATTTTGCAAGTGTTTGTGGAGGTATACCATTTTTGTAAGTTTGATAATTTGTCCTCAGAATATATGTTCCAACTTGTATATTGCAGTCTTTATCATAGATTGTTTGCCTAGGATTACAAACTTTGCCAGCTAGGTGGGCATTTTTATTGACATTTATTTGCATATAACCTACACTACTTTTATCATAACTAGTTATTACCCTTCCTTCGCATGAATTTTCAGCAGTCCCTTTACACGTGCCTGCAGTTGTTTTTTCTACTTCTTTGCAGCAATGCCTTCTGTCAGATTCTACTTTTGCTATTGCAAGAACAAGTTCATGAGCCACATCAACATCAATATCAAACTTGTTCTTAACTGCATCATCTATAAGTTTCATTTCATCAGGCAGAATTAAGCTTATCGCTTCCAATGGAAGAAGCTCTACCGTTACAGACACAGAATTTTCAAGCAAATAATTGTATCTTGCTCTGACTCTTATATACCTTGTTGTTATTGGTGTGTCATCAAGCACATCTTTAGTTGGATCAATTCTACAAACAAAGCTTCTGTGCTTGTCTATGTCTTTGTTTAAATCTTTAAACTCTATGCTGCTAATATCAAGTGCATACCCTGTATACTTAGCGCTGGTATCTCCTTCTCCTTCACTGACTTGAAACAATGTATTACATTCTTCATTGCATCTATTAAATGTATCAACACATTCCTCTATACATTTTTTTGCTCCTTCAGTATCATCTGCTCCTTCCTTACTTGGATTGCTGTCTTTACATGCCTTATTGCAAGGTATAAGCACCTGCTCAGAGCATGAAACTTTACATTTTCCTGCATCATATGGGTAAAAGGGTGTACTGCATGGGCATAATACCTTTTCTTCATCCTTATCAGATTTACAATATTTTTGAAGGCTATTTTCACTTCCTTCTTTGCCATCATCGTTAGCTAGCTTAATTCCAGGCGGAAGCAATAAGATAAGCTCTGTTATATTTTTTATTTTGCCGTCCCACCTTGATATTATTTTTTTTTCTTTGTCTGATAGTTCTTGCCTGTTTGTTAAAGTAATTCCAACAGTTGGCTTGATAGCATAACCCTCACTTACTGTGATTATGGGTCCTGCATCAAGCCCAATCTCAACAGGCCCATTTGTAAAGACTGCAACTGGATTTTTGTCCTTTATTCCAAACTCTTTAAGCACATCTATGTCTTCTCTTGCATATGCTCTGTATCTGTCTCTATCAATAAAATATGCTTTAATGTAAGCATCAGTGCCAAAATTATAATCTGATGAAAATGTAATTGTATTAGCGCCTGGTTTAATAGGGTAAAGTTGCGAAGGCATAAACACGCATTCTGTATCAACTTCATCCAACGTAAAAATTGGAAATTTAAAATTTGGTATTACCTTTTCTGCTTTAATTTTTTTTGTGTCTTTCCATCTGTAACAGTTAAAGTCTACAACTACAACATCTTTGTATGTTTTGCTTCTAATTGTGCCCCAAACTGTAATTGGCTCTTTTTCATAAAATCTTGGATCTGCTGCTCTTAAATTACTAAAGTAAACACCAAGGCTTTCATACCTGTTTTTTTCAACACTGCCACGATACAAGCCAGCTGTTGCAATATCAAGCCTGCCTTCTATAATATCCCTTAACCTATCCTTGAATTGACTGTACAACTCTCTGACGTCTGTAGTTTTTCTTGCCTCAAATTGTATGCCACCAGTATCTATTCCATATGCAGGCCATGAAAATCCGATTATTAAAGCTATAATAAACAAGAAAACCCATACTGGATAGTTAGTTTTTGACTTATCAAGGCAATAACCAACAACAAAAAGTACTAGTGGTGGAATAAATTTCATAAACTCCCATCCATAATTCCACATAAGCCCGTAACCATAAAAATCAATTAAGAGCAGCACAGGAATTATAATGTGCCAAAATGCTGGATTGTCTTCTGATTGTTTTCTAAGAAAGATAAATCCAAAAAATAAAATGTAGATAACGTGTATTACTGCTCTTATATTGCTTGTCCAGCCAAAATTAACCCAGAAAAATGAAAGAGTAAGGGCCATAAAAAGATAAGTAGGCCAATCAGCAAAATCTGTTGAACTTATTTTGTCTCTGAATTTGAAAGTTATAATAAACGCAAGAACAATAAATGCTAAAATAGCGTAATTCCACTGTGAAGCTTTAAATCCAGAATGAAAGAAAGCACTTGAAGTATAAATCTTTGTAAACTCATTAATGAATAGAATAAGAGAAACGGCTATAACAACACCAATCAACCTTTTTTGTGACAAATCTTTTACCATGCCAAACAAAAGAAATACAAGAACTAAGCCAGATGTTATAACAGCTGCCCAATTTGTGCTTAGTACTCCAGATAAATCAAATACAAATCCAGCATAAGGTCCACTAGAGCCAAGCAAAGTGCCGATTATCGGAATTGGAAGCAATACACTTGATGGCATTAAATCTATTGCCCATACAATTAAGGCTAAAGCAATGAACAATGCAGCTTCATCTTTTTCTTTGCTGCTTAAAATAAAACCCTCAATTATAAGAGCAATAAATAAGCCTATGATGACGACAAGAGTTATGATACGCAGAGCAGCAGTACCATAACCCATTTTATAAAGAATGTAGCCAATTACTGCAACAATTAACAAAACAAATAATAGCCAATAAGAGTTGCCTCTTTGTTTGTTATAGATGTTTATTGCTGTACCTGTCATCAATCCTTTATTTTTATTTTTTACTCTTTCTGCTACTTTTTGTGCTTCTTTTTCTTCAAGTATATCTCTTACTTTAGATTCAATACGTGCAATCCTTTCTCTCTCTTCAGGATAGTTTATTCTACTACGGAAAGGCCATCTTACCATTTTCTATTAGTTCACTTTCATTTTTTCTATGAAATATAAATAACAAAATCTAAAGAATTCTTCCCAAACCACCTCTTTATTTTTGTACAATTTATTGTAAACAATTGTATCAATCAACAACAATCTAGTGAAATTAAAATCATTGAATTTAAAATATTTAAACCAACTCTATCCTTAACTCAACAATTTCTAAGTCCTCTAATGGCTCTAGCCTAATGTAATTATTTCCCTCTGAAATCCTATTATTAATGTTTTTTGAAAATGAAGCTTTTTCTGTTTCTATAGTTTCAATATGGCCATTAATGTCGAGTTTTGCTCTTTTTTCTTTTCCATCATCAACAAACTTAATTGTTAATACAGCATCTTCATCGCCAGCTCTTATTTTTCTGAAAATGCTGGTATTAACCCCAAAAAAATATGTTTTTATCTTTGGCTCTTTAAACTCTAATGCTATCCTTATTTGCTCAACGCTGTAGCTTCCCTTATTTGTTTTAAACACAATGTTGTTTTCGCCTTCATTTAAAACATTTTTTGGTATGCTCTGCTTGTAAGCGCTATCGCAAATAGGGACTGTAGAAAATAATTTTCTATTATTAACAAAAATGTCTAAAGTTCCGACATCATTTACATTAGAGCAATATGGAATGAATTTCAAAGTTGCCTTTTCCATGCTTGCTAATTCAGAATCGGTTATTGCAAAAACATTTGTGCTTTCTTGTCTGCTTGTATCTGTAATATCTCCAATTATTTTGACGTTTTCTAAGCTATATTCATTTGTTGCCCAAAATCTAGCGCCAACAGAAGAGACGCTAAACTCAAGGAAGTTTGTTTTTTGAAGAAGATTTTTTCTTAGCTTTATGGGCTCTACTACTTCGCTAGTTATTTCATTTTCAAAAACAATGTCGTTGTTAAGTTTTATCGTTAAAATGCCTTTTCTTTTTTTAGCTGTGAATGAAAGCACCACATTATCAATATTTTCATTGTCATCAAGCACAAAATCAACCCTTTTTGTTTTTTTATCAAACAAGCCATTTCTGACAATAAAGGGGTTTATTGTTTCTAGTTCTTTGGCATTGGTGCTTTCAATAAGAAATACATTTGATATGCTTTTTTCGTCTTCTAAGCCTTGAGATGTGCTAAGCGATCCAGGAGAAACCCTCAACAGCATATTTGCCTTTTCCTCAACTGAGGTTGTGTCTTTTGTAGTGTCTTGTATAAGCCTCTCTCTCTCTGATGTTGGTAAAAATACAATGTAAATAATAATCAAGCCAGCAATAATAGCAACTAAGATAGCAGCATTTAACCCACCTTGACCTGAACGCGAGCTTGCGAAGCGTTCTCGCAAGCATCTCGCTTTCTTTTGCATTATACACCTTTTTAATTGCTTAGCTTATTTTTTTTAACTACACTGTTGTAAAGAAATAAACATAAACCTATTTAAATGTTTTGAAAATCTTATGATTTTAAAAGCCTAGAAAATTGTAAAAAACAATTTTCTTGATTTTTATTTTAATTATAAAATGAAATTAATCCATTCTAACATGAAAAAAGGCGAAGTAAAGGTGCTGACACAAAACCTTGATGATTTATGGTATCTTAGCAATATAATTGAGCCAAAAGACATTGTGCAAGGTAAAACTTTAAGAAAAATAAAAGCTGTTTCAGATCAAGAAAAATCAAAAGAAGCTGTAAAAAAACCGATTTTTATTAAGCTTCAAGTTGAAAAAGTAGAATTTAGCAAATACACAAATGTGTTAAGAGTTCATGGTGTTATTAAAGAAGCGCCTGAAGATGTTCCATTAGGAAATTATCATACTTTTAATGTTGATGATAACACTACAATAACAATAATCAAAGAAAAATGGCTTAAGTACCAGCTTGACAAGCTAAAAGAAGCTTGCTCTGAAGCTAAGTCATCTTTGCTTATATGCGTGCATGACAGAGAAGAAGCTTATATTGCTTTGTTTAAAAAATATGGCTATGAGGTTTTAGCTCATTTACAAGGTGAGGTGCAAAAGAAAAGAGAAGAAAGCATAAAAAAAGAGAATTTTTATTTAACCATAATTAAAAAAATTGAGGAACACATTGAAAGATATAAAATAAAACAAGTGATTATTGCAAGCCCTGCATTCTGGAAAGAAGATTTGATGAAAGAATTAAAAGATAATAAATTAAAACAAAAAATAATACTTGCAACTTGCTCATCAGCTACAAAAAATGGTATTGAGGAAGTAATCAAAAGGCCAGAGGTAAAAGAAGCCTTAAAGCAGGAGAGGATTGCAAAAGAAATAAACAAGGTGGAAGAATTATTTGCTGAAATTGCAAAAAATGAGCTTGCTGTGTATGGTTTAAAAGAAACTCAGCAAGCTAGCTTGATTGGAGCTGTAAAAGAGCTTTTGATAACTGATGCTTTCATACAAAAAGCAAGAAGCGAAAATTTTTATAATGATGCTGAAAATATAATGAAAAAGGTAGATGAAACCAAAGGCAATGTTGAAATAATAAACTCTGAGCATGAAGCTGGAAAAAAGCTAGACGGATTAGGAGGCATTGCTGCAATTTTGAGATTTAAATTTAAATATTGATATGAATTTAGATAAGATTGTTTTAATTTTTGATA
>CAZRRL010000003.1:0-28762 GCA_964602555.1 uncultured Methanosarcinales archaeon
TCTTAACTGTTCTGCCGATTCCTCCTGTAACAATGCGACCTAGTATAACCCTTGAAAGCGGTGAAAGAAGCGAAGACGATTTAACCCATAAAATGGGTGACATTGTTAGAATAAACCAAAGATTGTTTGAGAACATAAATGCAGGCGCACCGGAAATAATTGTTGAGGACTTATGGGATTTGCTGCAGTACCATGTAACAACATTTTTCGACAATAACATTGCACAGTTGCCGCCAGCAAGGCACAGAAGCGGCCAGCCTCTAAAGACATTAACTGAAAGGATAAAGAGTAAAGAAGGCAGAATAAGGCATAATCTTGCTGGAAAAAGAACAAATTTCTGTGCAAGAACAGTCATAAGCCCTGACCCAATGCTTGAGCTTTTTGAAGTTGGCGTTCCTTCAGTTATTGCTACAAAGCTTACAATTCCTGAAAGGGTAAATGAATGGAACATTCAATACTTAAAAGGCTTTGTTGAGAGAGGCCCTGACAAATATCCAGGTGCTAATTATATAATAAGGCCTGATGGCAAGAAAAAGAAAATCACTGAAGAGACAAAAGAGGCTTCTCTTGAAGAATTGCAGCCTGGCTATATTGTTGAAAGGCATTTGATGGATGGGGATATCGCTATATTTAATAGGCAACCGTCATTGCACAGAATGAGCATGATGTGCCATCGTGTAAAAGTATTGCCTGGTAAAACTCTAAGGTTAAATCCAGCAGTTTGCACACCATATAATGCAGATTTTGATGGCGACGAGATGAATCTACATATACCTCAAACAGAAGAAGCAAGAGCAGAATCAGAGATTTTGATGGAAGTACAAACGCAGCTTATTTCATTAAGGTATGGACTAAGCATTATTGGCTGCACACAAGATGCAATATCTGGAAATTATGCTTTAACAAAGGATGTTTCAATTGAAAGAGAAGATGCGATTAACTTACTGGCGGCAGTAGGCATAACTGATTTCTCTAAGCTGCCTAGAAAGTCTATGGTTACAGGAAAAGAAGTTTTTAGTGTTTTGTTGCCAGAAGATTTTAATTACAGTGGTCATTCAAGGCTTTGCGACAGATCAAAAGAAAAATGTGACAAAGACACGCATGTTATAATAGAAGATGGTAAACTTATCTTTGGTGTTATGGACAGGAGTTCACTTGGAGAAGAATCAGGCTTAATGTTGAGGAGCTTACATCAAAAGTATGGAAAAGATTTTAACATTGACTTGCTTGGCAAGATATTTAGGCTTGGCATAGAATATTTGTTTAGAATGGGCTTTACATCTGCATTGTCGGACACTGATTTGCCAGAATCAGCAAAAATAAAAATAAAAGAAGACCTTGACGCTGCTAAAAAAGACGTAGATGCCTTAATTATTCAATTTAGAGAAGGTAGCTTAGAGGCGTTTCCAGGCAAGACAATGCAAGAAACACTGGAGTTAAGAATCTTAGAGGTTTTGAACAAAGCGAGAAATGAAACTGGAAGAACTGTTGCTAACTATGCAGATAAAAGATCACACACAATGGTAATGGCTGAGTCTGGTGCAAGAGGAAACTTGCTTAACCTTGCTCAGATGGCTGCTTGTGTAGGCCAGCAAGCTATGCGTGGCAAAAGAATAGAGAAGGGATTTAAACAAAGAACATTATCACATTTCAAAAAGGGCAACTTAAGTCCTGAGGCACATGGCTTTATAAGCAATGGATTTAAAAATGGCTTGACTCCAGCAGAGTTTTTCTTTGGCGCTATGACTGGTCGTGATTCCTTAATGGACACAGCACTTAGAACACCAAAAAGTGGTTATTTGTACAGAAGGCTTGCAAACGCAATGCAAGACTTAAAAGTAGAGTACGACGATACTGTAAGAGATGCCTCCAAAAAGATTATACAATTTGAATATGGCGAAGACGGCCTTGATGTTTCCAAAACAGAAAATGGAATAATTAATGTTAAAAGAATAATAAGTTCATCATAAAATAAAATTCAATAAAATGGTAAAGAAAATAAATGCAGACGAAATTAAGAAAATATTGAAATCAGGCAATGTAATAGTAGGAACAAAAAGAGCAATGAAGCTTTTAAAGTTAGGCAAAGTCCAAAAAGTTTTAGTCAGCTCAAACTGCCCAAACATTGTTGAGAAAGATATAAACCATTACGCAACTTTAAGCGGGGCAGAATTTCATAAGTTGGAATATCCTAATGAAGAATTAAGCATCATATGCAAAATGCCTTTTTCTATATCTGTTTTGGCTGTTCTTAAGGGTGCTAAGTAAGTGACCAAGATCAAGTTTGATTCTGATATTATGAAATTGATTACACTTTTTGAATCTATGACAAGTGCTAAGGTTAAAGATTGCATTCAAAATGATAGGCTCATCTTTATAATTGAGGAAAACGAGATGGGCAAAGCAATTGGCAAAAATGGTGTCAACATAAAAAGGGTTGAGAATGCTTTAAAGAAAAAAATAAAGCTTGTTGAATTCACCAATGATGTTTTGCAATTCGTGAAAAATATGGTTTACCCTATTGAAGTGTCTGACATAAAAAAAGAAGATGGAATCATAACAATTTATGGAAAGGACACAAACACAAGGGCTATGCTAATTGGCAGAGATCGCCACAATATTAATCTTTTGAACAATATCGTAAAGAGATATTTTGATATAAAGGAAATAAAAGTTGTGTGACAGCAACCTTTAAAAATCAACCAAAAATACTAGATAATATGGGTAATAAGTCTCGTGGAATGTTTGCAGGGAAAAAATTAAGTAAAAGAAGAAAAGAAAGTAGATGGCACTATAAGCCATACATAAAAAGGATTTTGCTTTTAAAGGAGCGCTCAGATCCTTTAGAAGGAGCGTCACAAGCGCGCGGCATAGTATTAGAGAAAGTCCAACTAGAGGCGAAGCAACCAAATTCTGCAATGCGTAAATGCGTAAGAGTACAACTCATTAAAAACGGTAGACAAGTAACAGCTTTTTGCCCAAGAGATGGCGCAACAAAGATGATTGATGAGCATGATGAAGTAATAATTGAATGTATTGGCGGCGCAATGGGCAAATCCAAAGGTGATATTCCAGGAGTTAGATGGCAAGTTATAAAAGTTAATGATCAAAGTTTAGATGCTTTATTGAAAGGTAAGATAGAGAAAGCAAGGAAGTAGATTAATATTTATTTCCCGGAAATTTTTTAAAAATTTCGTGGCACAGAAAATCCTTGATTTTTTCGTGTATTGATTTTAATTAAGTCAATGCGTTAAGAAAGAAAAACACAAAAAAACAAGCAGGATTATGCTAACGTTAAACAAAAATAATCACTAAAGCCAAATTGAAAATAAATATTTCATTAAAAAATAAAGAATAATAAAATTGAAAATGTCAGAAATAAAGGCTTTCAACAGATGGAGCTTAGAAGGAATTAAGGTTGATGACTTAGGGCTGCAGCCTTATATTACATTAGCGCCTAGAATTGTTCCAAAAACAGGTGCAAGGTATGCTGGTAATAGATTCTATAAAAGCAAGACATTTATTGTTGAAAGATTGATAAATAAATTAATGATACCTGGGCATAAAAGCAGGAAGCATTACAAAACAAGTTATCATATAACTGGCAAAGCTCAAACTGCTTACGACATTGTGGAAGAAGCATTTAAGCAGATTGAAAGAACAACCAAAGAAAATCCAATCAAAGTTTTTGTCAAAGCCTTAGAAAATGCTGCTCAAAGAGAAGAAATAATAACAATAGAGTATGGTGGCGCTCGCTATCCAAAAGCTGTGGAGTGCGCCCCTCAAAGAAGAATTGACTTAGCTTTGCGATATATGACAGAAGGGGCTTATCATCGCACTTTTAATACCAAAAAGTCAATTGTTAATAGCCTAGCTGAAGAAATTATTAATGCTTACAGGCTAAGCAACGCATCTAATGCTATAGCAAAAAAGCTCGAGATTGAAAGACAAGCTGATAGCTCTAGATAAAGCAAAATTTATATATAATCATTTTTATAATTCTATATATGTGTTAAAAAAGAGGTAGAAGTGCTTAGATAATATGCCAAGAAAAAGTCGTTCTTATAAAAAAAAGGGTGTAAAAAAATCAAGATACAGTCTCAAAATTAATACAACAGCACTTGTTCTTGTTGTAGCATTGTTACTTATAGTATTTAATATCTATAGTAGGCCTAATAAACCTGCAATTGAAGCTAAAAAAATAACAGAAGCAATTTTAGATGACAATCCTATAAGTTTTGCGACCGATGGTTTGGTTGATGAAAATAAATTGAAAAAAGTTAAAAATATGGACTATAATGAATTTAAAAACCATCTCAATGCAAAAAATGATTTCTGCGTTTACATAGAAGATGAGAAAGGAAACATACTCCTCTCTAAAGGTTCCTCAAAATTAAATAGTGATGGTGTATTTTGCAAGGAATAATTGGCTTAAATAAGATGATATTTATAAGCAAAAAATCCCAATCATGGTCAATAGATGTTTTATTAGGAGTTATTGTTTTTATGGCAGCTTTTTTTATATTTTATACTATGCTAAACACAAATCAAAGCGCAACAGCTAGTGATTTAAAAGAAGAAGCATCTATAGTGATTAAACAAGTTGCTTCTGAAGACAATCCATTAAGAATTGTTAATCACAACGAAATAAATGTAAGCAGGATAAATGATCTTAAAAATGTTAGCTATGAAGAATTAAAAAGAAGGTTAAGGATAAAAAGCGATTTCTGCATATACTTTGAAGATGATAAAGGCTATATTGTAATAATCAATAACAGCTACAAAGGAGTTGGAGCTCCTACTATAAACATAAGCGGCACACCCTGCAGTCAGAAATAAAAACAATGAATCTAAAACACTAAAACAAAAAACTATAAATATACTGCAATTCTTAAATTCAATTAGAATGTTACTTAAAAAAAGAGGTTTTTTCTTTGTACTAGATTCAGTACTTGCATTATTCATTTTAATCATAGGTGTTTTTCTTGTTACATCTTCTTATGTTGATGTTCCGCAGCCTGTTCAAGTTGAACTGTTATCTGACGATTTACTCAATTTTCTTTCAAGCGCAAAAATAAAAGATATCAATAACCCTTATGCCGGCATTGGTGGTGAGCTATGGAACCAAGGCCTTATAACAGATGCTGAAAATACATTATTGCAGCAAATAGGTGAGTTCTATGCAACAAACAAACTTGACACTGCTGAAAAATTTGTGCAAAACGTCTCAAAGGGAATAGTGCCAGAACAATATAGGTACGAGGTTTGGATGAACAATGTTATCTTGTATCCAAAAACACCAACAACTGAGCAT
This sequence comes from uncultured Methanosarcinales archaeon, assembly GCA_964602555.1. Lineage (GTDB taxonomy): Archaea > Nanobdellota > Nanobdellia > Woesearchaeales > GW2011-AR4. The sequence continues at coordinate 5,315 of CAZRRL010000003.1, forward strand.
CTTAAATCAAAGAATAGCACAGCTGTTTTACTAACTTCTAAAAGACTAACTTTTGGAATTTTAAACAAAACAACTAGCAATATATGGGGACCTTACAAGGCAGAGGTATTTGTATGGGAAAGATAACAAAAATTTTGAGATTTAGTAAAAGTTTTTTTATGTCGAAGAAAGGCATATTTTTCACATTAATTGCAATATCAATAATGATAGTATTTTTAGTTGTATCCACACCACAAGCTGATATAAGCTTGCAAAAAGATACACAAGCCCTCAGAACAAGGTTAACTTATATAGATAGCTACGTTAGTGACTTAGAGCAGAGATACCTTGAAACAACATTAAGGGCAACTACTTACAAAACAATACTGTCATTAATATTTTACATGAATTCAACTGGCGACTACATTGCAAACCTTGACTCAGCTTTTTATGAGGTGATGGTAACCGGAAAAATTAATGGTATTCCAATAGATACAACAACAGGCAAAAAAATAATGGAAAATAACACTTTGACAGATTGGATAGACAGAGTAGTACAAACATCAAAAGACACTCTAAGAGTCAATACCACAATAGCCATTAACAATGTTTCTGTATTCCAGACAACTCCATGGAACATTGATTCAATGCTAAGTGTAAATTTTACTGTAAATTCAAGCGTCGCAGAATGGAAAAAGGTAAATGTAATTGTTACTACATCTATAAGTATAGCAGAGCTTCCAGATCCATATTACCTTGTAAATACTGATGGAGCTTATACAAATATGATAAAGAGCTCTTCTATAAACCAATGGAACATAAGCCATGTGAGAGAGCATTTACGAAATGGCACTTATGTGCATTGGCCAAACTCAGAAGCACCTAGCTTTTTGATGAGGTTCACCAACACGATAATCAATTCAAGCTGTTGTGGCATTGAATCCTTAGTAAATCCAAATAGAATTGTATCAAATGATCAAACTGAAAGCTATGTTGATTATCTTTTTTGGGCACATAAGTACCTTAATAATTGTACACAGCTTTACAACATTACTGGCTTGTGGGATGAGTTTAGATACTTTAAGCTTGATTTAGTTCATGTAAATTTTTACAACATAACTGCACAAGATGCTGTTGGGAATTGCTAATAGGTTTTGACATCACAAACATATAGTTGCTACTCACAGACAATAACTAAAGTTTTTATACCATACAGCAAATTAAAGCATATGCCAAAACCTAGCGACATTACAGTGAGGACAGTTGCGGATGAGTTGCTGGATTTAGTGAAAAAAAGCGAGAAAATATCTGTTGAGGAAGCTGCAAAAAAGTTAAAAATGCCAATTGCGACTGCGCAAGCGTTAGTAGATTTTTTGGTTGAGGAAAGAATTTTTGGAATTGAGTACAAGTTTACAACACCTTACATTTATCTTTACAAAGAGGGTATTAAGCAAGCTAAAGGAAAGGAAAAAAGTTTCACAACAGAGTTGATAACAAAAGAGCAGTTTTATGAGAAAGCAAAACAAAGAAATGTGCCGTATGAGCATATCGAAGGACTTTGGAGAAAGTACTTGCAACAGAATCTTACTGTGCTAAGAGAAGAGTTTTTGAGGAAATCCAGAGAGAAAAAAATACCTGAAGAGAAAATAGAAGAGCTTTGGAAGAGATACCTTTCATATTTGTAGTCTGTAATTGAAAATGGATATTGACGAGTTTTTGGATAGGGAGTTTTCTAGCTTAGGTTTACCGACAGATAAAACTGAAAAAGTTCCAGAGCAGCAGATTGAGGAAAGCTATGAGCAGTCTCCCTTGTTTGAAAGCATAAAGACAAACTTAAGCAAAGGCAACCTGGAGCAAGCAGAGCAAGCATATGTCCAGTTATGGCATATCCTAGTACAACAAAAACTAAAATGGAACAAAGAGCTTTACGAGCAACTCTCAATATTAAGCAGGGAATTCTCTGGTTTATTGAGCAATGCATATAATGAAGTAAAAAGAAAAGCTAATTACATATATGAACAAATCAATAAAGGAACAAATGCTCTAAGAGAAGGAAAAAAAGATCTGCCCTTCAAAATTTATTCAGAAATAGATAATATAAATGATTCCATCCCAAATGTATTTTTTGATGAGAAAAGAATAATACAAGAACAAACAATGGAATTTTATAAACTGTTAAGAAACACAACAGACAACGAGCTTATAAAAAGGGTTTCTGCCTTAATTCAAGAAATAAGTAGGTTAATTGACAAAATAAACATGTCAATAAGGTCGAATGATATGGTAAATGCCATTGTTAATTATAACAAATGCATTGAACTATACAACCAAGTTCCAGAAGGATTTTTAAGGTATAAAAACTCATTAGGAACCAGAATTTTAGAAATTTACAAAAACATAAGCATCTACACAGAGATAACTAACCTGCAAAAACAGTTAAATTCACAGCCCAATATCCATGGGCAAATTGCTACTCAACAAATAGACTCTAGCCAAAGCACTTCAACAAAATCTATTTTGCTAAGTACTAAGAAAGAGAATGCAAAAAGAAATATTCAAAAGGGTTCTTACAATGAAGCATTAAAAGACATACAAGAAGCTCTACAGCTTGAACCAAATGATCCAGAAGCGAAAGCAATAAATGCAAAAATAAAAACACTTCAATGAAATTATAAGTATTCAACAAAATAAAATGGAAAAAGGTGATAGGATACTTGACACATATGTGTTGAATGTCAACGATGTTGTGGTTGACGTCACAATTGTGTCTAAGGAAGAAGAAGCTGTGCCATTGTACAACATTTCTATAACCAATATTAGCGATACTACGAAGATAATTCTTGAAAAGATAAGGGACGAGTTTATTTCAGAAGAGACAAAAACATTAACTGAGGAAGAGAGTATATTCAACATACAAGAGCAGTTCAAAGCTAAAATACTAAAGTTACTGGCAAAATATTTTCCAAATGCTGATAGAAAAACAATGGATATGCTCATTAACTATATATTGCAACAAAACATTGGATTTGGCAATGTTGACATACTGCTTAAAGACACTAATTTGGAAGAGATTGTGATAAATAATGCATCTGAGCCTCTTTGGGTTTATCACAGAAAACATGGTTGGTTAAAAACAAATGTGCTAGTATCTAGTGAAGCTAAAATAAGGCATTACTCAACTATCATTGGCAGAGATGTTGGCAAAGAAATTACATTGCTAAGTCCATTAATGGATGCCCATCTCAAAACTGGCGACAGAGTAAATGCAACCTTGTTTCCGATATCCTCAAAAGGCAATACAATAACAGTAAGAAAGTTTGCAGTCAAGCCTTGGACTATCACAGATTTCATTAAAGAAGGCACAATAACCTATGAAAGCGCTGCATTGATATGGATGGCTGTGCAAAATGAGTTATCGATAATTGTTTCAGGCGGAACAGCTTCTGGAAAGACAAGCATGCTTAATGTAATTTCTAATTTTTTCCCACCAAATCAAAGAATAATCTCAATAGAAGATACAAGAGAGCTTATGTTGCCAAAAATACTGCATTGGGTGCCACTAGAAACAAGGTTACCAAATCCAGAAGGCAAAGGTGGCATAGAAATGCTGGACTTAATAGTAAATGCATTAAGAATGAGGCCTGACAGGATTATCATGGGTGAAATCAGAAGAAAAAGGGAAGCAGAAGTATTGTTTGAGGCAATGCACACTGGCCATTCTGTTTATGGCACTTTGCACGCTAATAACGTAAAAGAAACTATAAACAGACTTACAAATCCGCCTATTGATTTGCCTAAACTGCTCTTATCATCGCTTTCATTGATAGTAGTACAGCACATTAACAGAAGAACTGGCAAAAGAAGAACTTTGCAAATAGCTGAAATATTGCCTAATGGCGATGCAAGAACATTAATGCAACATAACCCAATAAGAGACACACTAGACATAGTTAATGAACCACTTGCTATACTGGAAACCTTAAATCTTTACACAGGCCTTTCAAAGTCAGAGATTTATGCAGACATACAATCAAAAATTACCATTTTGAGATGGATGGTTAGCAGAAACATAATAGATGTCAATAAAATTGGTTTGATAATTTCAAAATACTATCGCAACAAGCCATTTATGCAAAAAGGTGTTTAAAATCGGTTTTGTCAATAGACTTGCTTTGTATTTTCCTATGCTTAAAAGTGAATTAAGGATTGCCCACTTGCCATATACTCCAGTAGAATATATAAATAAAAACCTTAAGTCTACTGCCTTATACATTGTGTTGTTTTCTGTGCCAATTTTTTTAGTGCTGCGCAAAGCAAAATTATCACCATTTCTATTTATACCAATATTAATAGTTTTATTTATTTTGTTTTTCGAGTTATCTTTGCTTAATATAAAGGCCAGAATTAAAAAAAGAGAACGCGAAATAAACAAAGAAGTTCTTTTTGTTGGCAGGCACCTTCTCGTAAAGCTTTATTCGGGCAGACCTTTGTTGAATGCACTTATAGAAACTGCGAATAGCCGTGGAGTTGCTTCAAAATATATCAAGGAAATTGTTGACGACGTAAGCACAGGCAATACAATTGAGAACGCATTAAATAATGCAATGATATACTCTCCGTCTGAGAAATTAAGAATGGTACTCTTTCATATAAATAATGCCTTGCAGCTAGGAATAGATGTTACAAAACCTCTTGAGTCAGTTTTAGAAGAAATAACAAGAGAAGAAGAGCTGGAGATTAATAAATATGGCAAAAAACTTAACACCCTTGTAATTTTTTACATGCTTGCTGCTGTTATTTTGCCTTCTCTCGGTGTTGCAATGTTCATAGTTGTGTCAAGCTTTATTAAATTTACAATAGACCTCAAAGGCCTTCTTGTCTTTATATTTTTCATTGTGGTATTGCAGCTTATCTTCATAACACTTTTCAAATCAATAAGACCAATGGTCAATCTATAAAATGGCAATCAGAATAATATTTTTGGAAGAGTTCGGAAAAGCTTTTGTACCTAAAAAAACAATCCCTAACTTAAGAAAATATTTCCTAAAAGCAGGCTTTAATGAAGTGCCTTACAAATTATTTGGTCTGTTATTTTATATCTCAGCTTTTATAACGACTTTGATATACATTATTTTGATTTATCCGTATTTGAAAAAATTTTCACTTTTTGAAATTTATATCTACTCCTTTTTAGGATGGTTTGTAGTTCAACTATTTTTTGCAACTTTATTTATATTATTGATATACTTTTATTTGGATTTAAAGATATACCACAGAACAAAAAAGATGGAAGAGCAGTTGCCTGATTTTCTGCAAATACTATCAGCAAACCTCAAAGGGGGCATGACTTTTGAAAGAGCCTTGTGGGCAGCTATAAAACCAAGATTTGGTGTAATTGGCTCTGAAATGGCAAAAGCTTCAAAAAAAGTTATGACTGGCTATGAAGTTAGCAAAGCGCTTGAAGAGCTTGCTGACAAATATGATTCCTTAATGTTAAAGCGTACAGTTGACTTGATGATAAGCGAAGTAGAAAGCGGTGGCAATGTAGCTGAGCTTATAGATAGGCTTGTTGACAATTTAAAAGAAACCAGAGCACTGAAAAACGAGATGTCTGCAGCAGCAGTTGCCTATGTTATTTTTATATCTGTAATTGTAGTTGTAATAAGCCCATTGCTTTTTGCTCTTTCTTTCCATTTGCTTAACCTCATACTTGGCTTTGTAAGTAAGTTATCTGGCGCAGCACAAAGAGTAGACACATTGTCTTTTCTATTCGCAGAAAACAGGGTGAATCCTCAAGATTTTAAAGTGTTTTCCATGGTAGCTATCACCGTAATATCTTTCTTTTCTTCATTAATAGTATCTATCGTTGAAAAAGACGACATAAAGGGTGGTGTTAAATATATTCCAATCTTTGTTTTTGGCTCAATTGCCTTTTATTTATTTTTTATGAAAATTTTAGGAGTTTTATTTTCTGGAATTGTATAGCTTAAATCAAAATTTAGCAATTTTTAGCCATTCTTTTTACAAATAACTCTAATTATGCAAATGTATGAATATATCTAAGTGAACTTTTTAAATTTTTTAGTTTTCTGTAAATCTAACCTGTTATCAAAATACGAAAGCTTTAAATAAAGTCAAGATGTTACAAATATGGGGGCAAAATGGCAGAAGCGATGCATAACTGTGCAATAGCTGCAGTTTATATTAAAGAAAACGGCGATTCAGTCAACAAGTCTCTGTTCTATCTTTATAAGCTTCTTCTAAATCAACAAAACCGTGGCCAACTAAGCGCCGGTGTCACAACTTTCAATCCAAGTAGAATGCAGATTCTTGACACTTACAAGGACCTTGGTCCTGTCAATGAGGTTTTTAAAACAAGTGATAGAAAACAAAGCTTGGAAATTTTTAAGAGATACGCGGGCAACAAAGGCATTGGTCATGTACGCTATGCCACTTCTGGAAGCGAGGAAAGAAGCTTAGCGCAGCCATTTGAAAGGCACCATGGCAGGAAATGGAAATGGTTTTCATTCTGTTGGAATGGCAACCTTGCAAATTACTCTGAACTTAAACAACATTTAATGGATAAAGCAGATTATCATATAATCTACAACACAGATACGGAAATTTTAATGCACTACATATCAAGAGAGTTAAGAGGTTCAGCAAGACCAAACCTTGTTAAAGTTTTTACAAGGCTCGCTCAAAAGTTAGATGGCTGCTTTAACATTGCTTTTATTAACGCATTTGGTGAAATGCTTATTCTTCGTGATCCTTATGGTTTCAGGCCAATTGTTTATGGCTGGAAAGATGACATGTTTCTTGTTGCTTCTGAAAGCAATGCATTGATTAACTGTGGCGTGTCTGACTACAAACATTTGCAACCCGGTCATTTAATTTATGTCAAAAATGGCCATGTTAAAGTTAAGAAATATGCTGAAAGCCCTCGCAAAGCAAATTGCATGTTTGAATGGGTTTACTTCGCAAATGTTAGCTCTGTCTTAGATGAACAATCAGTTTACATAGCAAGAACAAATCTTGGAAAAGAATTGGCGAAGCAAGAAACTCAAAGAATAGATGAAAACTATGTTGTAGTTCCAGTGCCAGATACTGCAAAAGCTGCTGGTGATGCAATGGCTTACGAGCTAAAAGTGCCATCTGCAGAAGGATTGATTAGGAATAGATTTGTAGGAAGGACATTCATAGAAGGTTCGTCAAGAGAAGATAGAGTTCAAAACAAGTATACAGCTTTAAAAGAAATATTAAAAGATAAGAAAGTGATTCTTGTTGACGACAGTATTGTTAGAGGCTCAACAACAAAACAGCTCATCAACTACATAAAAAAAGCTGGTGGTGCAAAAGAAGTTCATGTTAGAGTTTCTTGTCCTCCTATCAGAGGGCCTTGCTTTTACGGCATTGATATGTCAACTGTTTCTGAGTTGCTTGTTCCAAAATATGAAAAAAAGCCAAAAAAAGGCGAAATTTCAAAAGAGGTTGTTAACAAAATTGCAAAGGACCTAGGCGCTGATTCTTTAAAATATCAAAGCGTACAAGGCCTAGTAAGAAGTATCGGTAAGCCGTCTAAAAACCTGTGCATGGCTTGCCTTACAGGCGAATATCCAACACCATGGGGCAAAAAATTGTACATGAAAGCTTGGGAAAATTTTAGGAAAGGGATTAAAGATAGGACTTATGTGTGTTAATATTTAATTGCAACAGTTAATTTTTTCATTAGCATTTTTGGGAATTTGAGGGTTTATATTCATTCAACATTATAAAAAATAAAAATATATAGATTCTTATTCATATTCTATAGTTCCTGGAGGTTTTTGAGTTATGTCATAAATAACCCTATTCACACCCCCGACTTCATTTATTATTCTATTAGATATTTTTTCCAATAACTCATATGGTAGTTTTGCCCAGTCTGCAGTCATTGCATCAATGCTTGTAACTGCCCTTAAAGCAATTACATACTCATAAGTTCTTACATCACCCATTACGCCTACTGTTTTTACTGGCAGTAAAGCTGCAAAAGCCTGCCATACCTTATCATAAAACTTTGATTTTTTTAATTCTTCAATAAAAATATAATCTGCTTCCCTTAGAATTCTTAATCTTTCTTCGGTTACCTCGCCCAAAATTCGTATTGCTAAGCCAGGTCCTGGAAATGGATGCCTTTGCAGAATTTCATCAGGAATTTTAAGTTCTTTGCCAAGTTTTCTAACCTCGTCTTTGTAGAATTCTTTTAATGGCTCAATAACTTTAAGCTTCATTTTTTCTGGCAAAATAATGTTATGATGGCTTTTTATTTTAGAAGCATATTTTGTTGGCTGTGCACTCTCAATTCTATCGGGGTAAATAGTTCCTTGCCCAAGAAATTTTATTTTTGGATATTTTTTTTCAATTTCAATAACTTTATTTTCAAATACTTCAATAAAAGTTCGTGCAATTATTTTCCTTTTTTCTTCAGGATCAGTAATTCCTTTTAATCTTTCTAAAAATATTTCAGATGCGTCAACAAAATAAAAATGCTTGAACCTTAATTTTTTCTCAAAAAAATTCTTCACTTCTTCTGCCTCATTTTTTCTTATAAATCCGTGGTCGACAAAAACACAATACAAGCGGCTGCCAATTGACTTGTGCAGCAAGGTTGCTGCAGCTGTGCTGTCAACACCACCAGAAACGCCCATAATGACAGAATTTTTTCCTATTTCCTTTTTTATTTCCTTGATTAATTTTTTTGAAACACTTTTTATGTGCCAGTCCTTCTTTGCTTTGCAGATGCCAAAAACAAAATTTTGCAGAATTTGGCTTCCTTTCAAAGTGTGGACAACTTCCGGATGGAATTGAACTCCGTATAGTTTTCTTTCATTGTTCTCAAAAGCTGCAATCTTGCAGGTGTCAGTTGATGCCAAAATCTCAAAATCCTTTGGCAATTCTTCAACCAAGTCACCATGACTCATCCATACTTGCTCTTTTTTTGATACGCCCTTAAGCAGTTTTCCATTTTTTTTAATGTATAAAATTTTTTTTCCAAATTCTTTTAACTTGCCTGCCAAAACTTCACCACCACTATATTTTGCAATTAACTGCAAACCATAACAAATGCCTAAAATTGGAATGCCTAAACCAAGGATTTTTCTTTCCATAGTTGGGGCATTATGCTCATAAACGCTTGCTGGGCCGCCTGAAAGAATTATACCATCTGGCTTTAATTTTCCAATCTGGCTTAAAGAAACATCGCAAGGCATTATTTCAGAATAAACGTTCATATCTCTAACTCTGCGAGCAATTAAATGGCACGTCTGCCCTCCAAAATTTAATATTAGCATCATTTTTAATAAATTATCAATTTTAATGCAAAATTAAAAATTTTATTCAACTATTCTATTATTTATCCTAAAAAAATAAATTTAAAAATATTTTAAGTACATATCAAATCCAATTTTCCTAACTCTAAAGCTTTTTTTATCTCTAAGCCTATTCTTTCTCCGTAGCTGATGGAATATCCATATAGGTAACCAGAATAAGGTGTGAATAGGGTGCCAGGGCTTCCAGGAATACGCATACTAACATCAAAAATTACAATGTCCTCTCTGCCTTCTTCTGCAACAACAGCTCCTTGCAATGCAAAAGGACCCATTATTCCAACAGGATGTTCTTTTTTTGTTATTGCAACAAATCTTTCTCCAAGCTCAAAAACCTTCTCAAGCAAAGATTCTTTTATCGTAACATTATAATGTCCTGTTTCAATAAATTTTGGTTTTATATGTTTCAAAACTTCAATTTGCTCTGTTGCTGGCAGTCTAAGTAATCCATCAAGATTAGTTTGCCTTCTTGTGTCAGTCCCCATTAATTCCAGTTCATTATTTAATGGACTGTAAAAGAAATTGAAATTAACATGCGCTCCAATAACGTATTCTTCTATTACTGCTTTACTCAAATCTTTTTTAGTTACTATTTTCTTATTAATTAATTCTGTTGATTTTTCTTTATATTCTTTATAATTTGATGCTAAGAAGAAAGCCCTTTCATAGCCCCTTTTTGCTTCTGCAACTTTAACAATAACCAATCTATTTATCATGTTTGGCTCTTTGAAAATTTTTGGTGTTCTTATTCCAGCTTTTTCAAGCAGATAATACTGATTTTTTGGGATATCCCTTTCCTCAAACTTGAGTAAATTCCGAGTCCCATATATAGGGACGAGGAATTTATTTTCAATATCTTTAAAGTTGCAATAAACCCAAAAATACCTATTATGCACAAAAATAGTATTCCTTTTTCTTAGTTCTTCTTGTATTTCTTTTTTAGTTATATCAGAAAATTTATTTACAACAATCACATCGTCAACAAATCCGATGCCTTCTCTTCTTTTGTAATATTTTGCATAAGCTTTTTCTCTTCCTTTCTGGCAAACAACTATTGTTTTGAAGCCATGAACGTGGGCGCCTCTGCAAACGTCCAAAGCAGAATGGCCGCCAAGCACACCTATAGTTATATTATTCTTGTCATAACTTTCTAATATTTTTGAGATTTGCTTTTGGGAAATCATTTTTTATTTAAACAAAGATAAAAACCATGTAATAATTCTTTTTATCCAGCCTTCTTTTTTCTTTTCAATTAGTTTGGCATCACTTTCTGTCTTTTCTTCACCAACTATTTCTTCTTTTATCTCATCTTCAATTGCAATTTCATTTTCTTTAGGTGTTACATTTTCAATTTCATTAACATCTTCATTTTCAACAATTTCAGAGTGTTCTTCTCGTACTTGTATTGTCTCTATTTTAATATCTTGAGTTTTGTTTTCAACTTTTATTTCGGTTTCTTGACTTTCTGCAGGCTTATCTTCTATTATTTTAATAATATACTCATTTCCCTCAAAATCGTACTTATCATAGTTAGCTAACACCTCTGCTGCTTTCTTTGTACCCAAATCAGTATTCCCAGCAACAACAAGGTGATAATAATCACCGTAATTAAACAGTTTAATGTAACCTTTACCAACATTAAAATTTCTGTCACAGGGGGAAGGGTCATCCATAATCTTAGCGCTTATATCATTAATGCAAGGATTTCCTATAGAAATTATATTTTGGTTTAAATCGTATACTTCGCTTGATAATCTATTTTGAATAGCTGCATTGCTGCTAAAACTGGCCAAAGAAGACGCTATTGTAGCTTGCGCAAGTACGTTTACAGATGATGATTTATCACCAACAATTAATGTGACATTAAGCACTCCGTTTTTAATTAGAAAATTTGGGTACCCAGACAGCTGTGCTTCTACTATAATAATATTAAAGAAAAAAACCAAAATTAAAAAAATGTAAGTTTTCATTTTATACCAAAACTTTGTTTAGTTGATTTGTTTTAATAGCCATTTTTATTTCTCTAGCAACCCTTCTTCCAGTTGACATTGGCTCTTTATACTTTAACCAAGTGTAAGGGCTTCCTTCAATAAACGGGTTTGTGCCTGCAACGATTCTTGCTGAAATTTCAAAAACATAAATTTCTTCTTCTGGCGTTAAGATTGTTTCCAAGCAAAATGGTCCAAACAAGCCTCGCGGAGTTAACTTTTTTGATTCCTTAACAACTGCTTCTCCCATATCAATCAATCTTGGTAAAAATGATTCACGCACAACAACTGGAATGTTGCCAACAATAACATAGCTAGGGTCAATCTTTGGCAATACAATTTGGTCTCTTGCTGAAATCCTGCCAAGGCTATCAACATTGCTTTCATACCTTATATCACATCCCATTATCTCAATCTCATTTGTAAGTGAAGAATAGAAATAATGTATAAATAATGGAACTCCGATTATGTACTCTTGAATAACATACTTTTTTAATTTGTATGGCTTTATTTTCTTGTTGAAATCTTTCTCGTCTTTTGCCAAGAAATAGCCTCTACCACCTTCAGCTCCCATGAACTTTGTGATTACCAGTCTATTGATATCTTTTGGACTTCTGAACAGCAATGGAACATTCAAACCTGAATTCACAAGCCATTGCCTTTCCAAATATCTATCAGACTCCCATTTAAGAATTTTTTTATTGCCATAATAAAGAACTTTAAGCTTTTCAACTTCTTCATAACCCATGTAAGTTACAAAAGAGCCATGTGGGATTACAATAGCGTTTTTTTTAATTAGCTTGCTTTGTATTTCTGGAAAATCTGCGTAAGATTTTATGCTTATGATTTCATCTGCAACATTAAACATGCTGTAAGGCCTTTCAGAGCCTTTCTTGCAGACAGCAATTGTTTTAAAGCCTTCATCATGCGCTCCTTTAAATATCTGCAAACCAGAATGAGAACCAATTGTGCAAATTTTATATTTTGGTTGCGCCATATCATAGAAAAAACGTTGTATTATATAAATTTTACTACCTTTAATATAAACAATGGAGTTGTTTTCTATATGGAAAAGAAATTTTAAATGTAATTAGAAAAAGAACCTTCAAAACCTTTAAATAAATCCCTCTTATTTCTTTTTTTATGGCAAGACAAATTAGTCCTTCCAATATTGCAGTTATTGGCATGGAATGGGGTGACGAGGGAAAAGGAAAAATTATTGATTTTATTGCTGAAAAAGCAGATGTTGTTGCAAGATTTAATGGAGGCAATAATGCAGGCCATACAATTGAAGCCGATGATAAAAAAATTGTTGTCCATTTAATCCCTTCTGCTGTAATGCATAAAAATAAATTAAATATTGTTGGAAATGGTTTGGTTATTGATCCTAAAACATTACTGCAAGAGATTGAATTTTTAAAGAAAAATAATGTTAAGATGCATCCTGAAAATTTGGTGATAAGCGAAAATGCGCATATTATTTTGCCGTATCATATTGAGGAAGACAAAAAAAGAGGAGGCATAATAGGAACAACAGCAAGAGGCATTGGTCCTGCTTATACCGATAAAGTTGCTAGGATTGGATTGAAAGTCTATGAGTTTATTGATGAACGAATTTTTAAAAAAAGGTTTGGTGATGAAGAATTTTATCAAGAATACAAACAATATGCAGAAGCTTTAAAGCCGTATGCTGCTGACACTGCAACAATTATCAATGATGCGATAGACAAAAACAAAAAAGTAATTTTTGAAGGAGCCCAAGGTACTTTGCTTGATGTCGATCATGGAACTTATCCATTCGTTACTTCCTCTAGCGCTACAGCTGGAGGAGTTTGCACAGGACTTGGAATTTCTCCTAAAAAGATTCAAAGTGTTTTAGGTGTATGCAAAACTTATAAAACAAGAGTTGGCCTTGGCCCATTTCCAACTGAGATAACAGGTGCTATTGGTGAGAAAATACAAAAAATTGGGAAAGAGTATGGTGCAACTACTGGCAGACAAAGAAGAGTAGGCTGGTTTGACGCTCTAATTGGCAAGTATGCAGTTATGATTAATGGCATTGATTCAATTGCAATGACAAAACTGGATGTGCTAACAACAATTGAAAAACTAAAAATTTGTGTTGCTTACAAGTACAAAGGAAATATAATTAAAGATTTCACTGCAAATATAAAAGTTTTGCAGAATTGCCAGCCTATATATGAAGAATTTGACGGCTGGTGGGATGACATCACAAAAGTAAGAACATATGACAAGTTGCCAAATAACGCAAAGAAATATTTGAGAAGAATTGAAGAATTACTCAAAGTTCCAATTTCGATTGTATCTGTTGGTCCAAAAAGAGAGCAGACGATTGTGACAAGAAATGAGTTTTTGTTTTGAATTTTATGTATATTTATACATTTTTACCATACAATAAGTTTTCCATTCTTATCCACAATAATCAATCCGAAATGCTTCTTTTCGCCCAACCCAACTTGTCCTTTAGTTGTTGCTAAATAATAACCTGATTTTACATAGTCGCATGCTTCTTGGAATTCATATTCGCAACCTTCACAATTTGGTATCATTTTTGTTTTAACTCGTAACTAGTTGTATACCATCAAGCTCAGGTTTTATAACTATTTCTTCCCCTTTCTTTAATTTATAACTTTTTACAACCTCATTTGGAAGCCGTATGCCTAAACCTGTGCCAACCTTAACAATTTTAATCTCTTTACTCATCTGCTCACGCAAAGAACTAATTGCTGTTTTGAGTCTATTGTTTTCTGTTATAGTAAATCCACATTTCTTGCAATGCAAAGACTCTACTTCAACACCATATCCTATATCAAACTTTACCTTTTCTAAATTTGTTTTGCATTATGGACATTTTTTAGTTGTCATTTTTATTAATATTATTTTTTGATGAAAATTACATTTTCTTTATTCTCAAATGCTTTATCTCCAGTCACAAATTTAATGTTGTTATCTAATGCATAAATATATCCAACACAATCAAAAATTGATAAATCTTCTTTTTTATTATCAATTCTATATTTTAATGCTTTGATTAAAACTTCTCTGCTTACTGGCTTGCAAAAAGATGCTAACCTACTATGCCAGTAAATTGCTTTGTCTTCTTTACCGTCTCTGTACAATACAGAATAATATTCTGCCATTGTTAAATCCGTTATAATAAATTCCTTATCTAGAAATCTCGCAAATTTAGGATTTCCATCTCCAATTTCAGCCAGTGCATAGGTGTCTAAGCAGAACATCTTAGATATATTTACTCTCTTTTCCTCTAATTTCCTTTAACAACTGTTCAGTAGGCTTGCTTAACTTTACTGAGCCAAATAACTCTTTTAATGGATTTTCTTTTGGTTTAACTTCTATAATGATTTCCTGATTTTCCCTTAGCTTATGCTCTTTTACAACTTCTTTTGGAATAATTACTCCTAAAGAGCTTCCCCATTTCCTTGTTTTTGATATTATCATCTTCAAAAGTTATATTATTAATATAATAGTTAGATATAAAGTATAACTAATATATAAAGGTTGCGGTTTTATGTCAAAAACACTACACACTAAATTACGTAGCGTGTTTTTGAGCACTATCAAAATCGCTGGCTTACCCTGAGTTAAAACAGACAGTTGTGAGCGAAGCGAACTTGCATTCGTCTGGATTGCACCTTAGCGATTTCGAAGTTTCAAAATTTCTTTCTCAAAAAACCTAAACTTATATTCTTCATATATTGTCAACCACAAAAATAAATAGGTTTAGTTGTGGTTGACAAGATAGCCGCCAACAAACAATTTATAATACCTAATTACTTTGTTGGTCGGCTATATATTTAAAGCAGAATAATCAGAAACTACATCAGCAAATTTATTTAAAAAATCCCTAATTAAACTTCTGAATTCAATTATATTTTTTATTTCTATGTCCAATTCTAATTGCCATGGTCCTAATGCGTTAACTATGTAAACAATATTAGGATTTTGTTGACAATAAAATACTATTCTGTTTATTCTGCGATACCTGAGATTAAATTTTTGTATAGAAGAACTGTTAAGAGTTCCTATTTCAATCATTTCTGTTGGGCCAAAAAGAGAGCAAACTATTGTTGCAAGTCAAGAGTTTTTGTTTTAGAGTTTTTTCTAGGAGCGGAACGCTTAATCGCTCAGTCTGTCCCACAATTCAGAAAAATGTATACTGGTTGGTACTTTGCGACTGGAGAGAAGCCATAATTAGCCTTCTTTTCGACGACAAATTTAATTATGGGACAGCGTCCGCTGTTATATTCCCTGAATACTTGGAGGGATTGAGTTTTAGTGCAACGTTGCGAAACAAAAACTCAAAGTTGAGTTTGAGTTTTGTATAATATCTCTTGCGAAGCAAGACAATAATTGGGGTTTGGGGTCGCCGATGCCGATTTAATTTTTTCCATCTAAATAAGTTTCCCAATTACTCTTCCAATTTTTGAATCTGATTATTGGATGTCCATCTTTATTCTGAGTATATTGAAATTCTGGCGTTCCATTCGGTTCAAGCGGAACAGTTCTTTTTCCAGTATGATGTACAATAATATACTCTGGCATTGCCACATTTGGTATTCTTCTTTTCATAGTATTCAGTAATTCAACGCCTTTTCTAACGCTTGTTCTATATTCCGCCGCTCCCGGAGTCCAAGGCATATCATGAAGTAAATAATATGGTTTAACTCTACAACCCGCATAAAGTTTCATAAATAAATCATGCAATACTTCTGGATTATCATTTACTCCTTTAATCAAGGGTATCTGAGCCATTTTCAAAATACTTCCATATCCATGTTCATCAAATCGTTCTAATGCTTCTTTAAAATCATCAGTTATCTCATTTGGATGAGCTATGTGAATGCCCAATTCTGTAACTCTATTTCTCTTTGCACTTTCTACTAATCCTTCGTCTATTCTGTAAGGATTGAAACTTAATGCTCTTGTGTGAATTCTTACTGATCTAACACTTGGAATTTCTCTAATTGACTTAAGTCTCTCTTCAAGTGTTTTATTATTAACTATAAGCGGTTCTCCACCACTAACTATTACTTCTTCTATTTCTGGATGCTCTCTGATATACTTTAAGCTGGCTTGCCATAGACCATTATTTGTTGTTGATTTTTTTGACTTTTTATCAGAAACCCTCGCAACTTCAAAACAATAATTACAATAACCTAAACAAGAGTTTGTCATTCTAAAAAGCACTTTATTTGGATATTTGTGTTGTAAAATGGGTGTAGGAAAATCTTCTTCTAATTCCCAGTTACTATCAACGCGATTATAACTGTCTAAAGATTCTCGTTTAAAAACATCTAATTCTGGAAAAAATTGCCTATAAAGAGGATCTTCTCGCCTTGGGTTGCCATCTTCACCTGTTTCAATTAAAGATATAAGATAAGGAGTTAATCCAAATCTATACTCTTTTTCAAGTCCAGCTAATTTTTCAATTTCTTCTTCGGGAAAGTTTGAATAAAATTTTCTTATATCATTACTAGAGCGCAAGCTATTTTGTTGCTGCCAGTGCCAATCTTTCCATCTCGGATTAGCTCTACTTAAATCTTCGTTGCTTCCATTTATCGGTAAACTTAATTTATCTTTCATAACTATTTAGTAGTTATGATTATTAATAAAACTTTCAATAAGAATTTTTGCATAATGGCAAGATTTATATAGTAAATATGACAAATAGTAAAATATGGATAAGATTAAACTTGATTTGAAAGATAAAAGGATACTAGAAGAACTGGACAGAAACCCAAATCTTACTTTATCGAGTTTAGCCAAAAAAGTAGGGATAAGCAGGCAAGTAGCAGAATATAGGATAAATAAATTAATGTCACAGAAAACGATTTACGCTTTTTACTCGCTTATTGATATTGGGAGATTGGGATACTCTTCGTTTAGAGTGCATCTAAGACTAAAAAATGTAAGTGAAGAGGTATACTCTAAATTTGCAAAAGAGTTATTTGCAGGGTATCCGACATTTTGGGTTGCCTTTGTATCTGGGAGTTTTGATTTGATTATAGATATATTTGCAAAAAATTCTAATGATTTTAATAATCTTTTTTCTGAAATTTTACAGAAAAATAAAGATATTATTCAAAACTATGATAATCTAACAATTTTGGAAATGAATTTATATTCTTATGGTTATTTTATCGATACAAAAAAACTTCGTGATAGAATAGTTATGCACAAAAATATAGGCAATGAAGAAATTGATAAATTAGACGAGAAAATACTTCAAAAAATTAAACTTGATTGTAGAGTGCCTTATCATCTAATTGCTAATAAAATAGGCATATCAAGAAATAGTGTTAAAAATAGAATATTAAAATTGGAAAAAAATAAAGTTATTGCTGGATATAAGCCCTTGATCAATTTTAATCATTTTGATAAGCAATCATTCAAGATATTCATTAAATATAATAACGCAAAAATTGAGCAAGAAGAACAATTACTTGAATTTTTAAGACATAAAGTGGGTATTCTTGCAATACTGAAGCTTTTAGGAAAATGGAATCTGGATATAGAGATTCATACAAATGATATCAAAGAACTGCAAAAATTTATCATTGAATTAAGAAACAAATATAAAATAATAGAAAATTATGAAATAATCCAGATTATTGATGATTATGGAATTGATTTTTTTCCTGAAAAATTGCTGAGAGAAGAGTGAAAAAATTTCTCACGCAGTGAGGCTATATGTGGCGAAGCCACCCGACGGCGACCCCCAAGTAAAACTCAAACTCAATTGAAATGAACAACTATTAAACGCAGTTTTAATTGCATTTGATTGGTGTTAAAGCAAAATCTTATATACAAATTTTCTAAATCTTCTCCACAACTAATTTGCCTTTCTCAACTTTTAAAACAACTTCATCCTTTTCTCCAAATTGTGAAATGTCAGTCACAATCTTCGGCAATAAGATTCGTGAGGCTCTAAAATCAAGGTTTGTTATTATCTGTTGGGCTATTTCTCTACTCAAGCCTAAATCCTCAAAAATTTTTGAAGTTGCTTCATCTCTATCACGAGCAGAAAATATCTCGGACTTTTCAAAAAGGTACTTTGCAATTTTATCGGCAATGTTTATGCTTGTTGCTTTTGTAATACCTTGCAAACCCGGGCTTAAGTTTGCTTCTATAACTAAAGGTCCTTTTGGACTTTCAAGCATGTCAACAGCGCATACCTCAGCTCCTATGCTTGTAGCTGTATCAATTGCTATGCTTTTAGTTTTTTGGTCAAGCACACAAGATTCTCCTGTGCCGCCTGCATGTATATTTGCACGCATCTCGCCCCTAACAGCCCTTCTTTTCATTGAAGCAACAACTTTGTCACCAATAACAAAAGCTCTGATGTCAACTCCGCCTGTCTCTATGTATTCTTGAATCAAAAATGGTTGTTTCAATGCAATTAAAGCATCAAGCATGGAAGATGCTGCTGCAAAGCTCTCAGCAAACATAACTCCTTTGCCTTGTGTGCCATGTGGAAACTTCAAAACAATTGGATAGTTAACCTCATTCAAAATTTTCTTTGCAGCTCTTGTTGAAGAAGCAAGATAGGTAGTAGGCATTGGTATGTTGAAATGCTGCAATACCAAATGTGTTAAAAGCTTATCGTGGCCCAATGTAAATGTTTCTGGTTTTATAGGCATGTAAGATGAATGGTATAAAGTTCTTGTTATAGACCTGAGCAATGGGGCATAGCGAAATGATCCTCTTGCATAAATGCAGCTATATTGCGGCAATTGCTTGCCTTCATACAAAACATTAGATTTGCCAGCGCCAAGGTTAACTTCAACATCTCTCAAGTCAATGTCATCAACAAAATCAAAATAATTCTTCATAGACTCAATTATCATTAATGAACTTTTGCTTCCTAAAGACATAACAGCTGCTTTCATTTTCAATATAATTTTAATATTTTAATTTTATAATTTTAATCCGCCTACGGCAAATTTTAGTGCTCGGCAAAACTTTTTCTGCCAATAAGTTTTTCCTCGCCTATTGATTCAATAAAATAAATCACGAGCGGATTACTTTTATCATGCTAACTTTCAAAAGTCGCTCTAGTTTTTTGATTAAATTTTAAAGTATTATTTTTTATGGAATTTAAATTATTGTTAATTTTTATTTCGTCGGATCTATCAAAAACCCATACTTTAAAATATTTTGCCCAATTAATATCCTATATTTCATATGAGCCCTGTCAGCCAATGTAAATTCTGACTTGATTTTTTTACCAGCTAACTCAATTGTTGCTTCAATTATTGGCCTTAGTTTTGAGCCATGTGCAGATTTTACAAGTTTTGATTTTATGACAGGACCGAGCTTGAGCTCAGCAGCAAGATTAGTATCTATAGAACTTTTTGTTGCACCCGTATCTATTTTAGCAATAACATTTTTTTTGCCATTCTGATATTCAATAGCTACTTTTTCTGCCAATCCAATGACTACTTTGCCATTAAGCATTTGGTGTTTCACCATAAAAGGATAGAAATAAAAAAGGTTTATTAAGTTATTGGTTACTATTTATTCTCCAAAATCAATTCAGCTTCTTTCACGCCTTCTGTGTCTTTAATCTTTTCCAATATTTTTTTTATTCTATCGACAAAACCCTTAACGACAATTAATTCTAAACAATTATGGTGGTCAAGGTAAGTGTGCATAGAAGAAACAATTTGGCAATGATAATCATGCTGCAGATTGGATACATTTTTGCTGTAATGCCCAACTCTTTGGTCATAAATTACTTTAATTGTTCCGACAATTTGGGCTTCATGTCTGTGCATGAGTCTATCGCGTATTATATCGTTTATTGCTTCTGACCTATTTGTGTAGCCATTCTCTTTTATGAATTTATCAAACAGCTTTAATAACTTTGGCTCAAAAGAAATACCTGTCCTTACAACTTTATCCATAATTAACAATTTTAGTTATGCCTTTAAATAATTTTCGTAACACACTTATAAAAAACGTAATATTTATATATTTTGCTGTGTACCACTACATTATGAATTTAACAGTATTTAGCTTATTAAGCTTTGGCTTTCTTTTAGGGATGAAGCATGCGCTCGACGCTGACCACATTGTAGCAATCTCAACAATAGAATCAGAAAATAAGTCAATCAAAAAGGCTTCTTTATCTGGTATTTTTTGGGGTTTTGGTCATGCAATATCATTGCTGGTTGTAGGATTTATTATGTTATTATTCAAACTTCGTATTCCAGAAAAAATATCGTTATCGCTTGAATTTATAGTAGGAATTATGCTAATTGTCCTTGGCTTGAATGTTTTAATACCCATTAATAAAAATAAAATACACTTGCACAAACACAAGCACGGGAATATTGAGCATATTCATTTTCATTCTCATATGGCAACTAAAGCCCACAATCACAACCACAATTACAAATCTTTTTTTATAGGTTTATTTCATGGCTTAGCGGGAAGCGCTGCCTTAGCTTTGTTTGTATTAACAACTATTAACATAATTTGGCTTGGTTTAATTTACATTCTAATATTTAGCATTGGATCTGCAGCTGGAATGATGTTGGTTAGTGGTATTATCAGTATGCCATTCAAATTAATTTCTTATAAACTTGAAAAAGCACAAAAAATTTTAAGCATTACCGCAGGCTTGATTAGTACTCTATTTGGATTTACTATAATTTATGAAATTGGATTTGCTGGAGGTTTACTTATATGAATAATCAATTGCAAAAAAAATATGAGGAATTAAAAAAATTTATTAAAAGATTAAACAGCATAATAATAGCTTTTTCTGGCGGCATAGATAGCGCGCTTTTGCTTAAGGTTGCATATGACGTCTTAGGCAATAAAGCTATTGCAGTCACCGCTAACACTCCTTCGTTGCCTAGAAGAGAACTAGAAGAGACAAAAAGGATAACACAACAACTTGGTGCAAAACATTTGATAATTAACACAAACGAAACAAAAAATGAAGACTATCTAAGAAACCCAAGCGACAGATGCTATTATTGCAAAACTGAGCTTTATACAAAATTAAAAAAGTTGTCTAAACAATTAGGTATAAAAAATATACTTAATGGAACAAACTATGACGATTTAAGTGATTACAGACCAGGATTAAAAGCAGCAGATGAAAATGAGATTATAAGCCCATTAAAGGAAGCAGAACTAACAAAAAGTGATGTAAGGGAGCTTGCTAAACATCTTGGCTTAGAGATTTGGGATAAGCCATCAATGCCATGTTTGTCCTCAAGAATACCTTATGGACAGGAAATAACATTAAAAAAATTATCCGTGATTGAGGAAGCAGAGAATTTTCTGAAAGATTTTGGAATTAGGGAATTAAGGGTAAGACATTTTGGCAATGTTGCAAGGATAGAAGTTAATGAAAAAGATAAACAAATAATTGGTAATAGCTTTGAGTTAATTGAAAAAAAATTCAACGAAATTGGTTTTGAGCAAATAATAATTTCAAATTTTAAAAGTGGTTCATTAAATTTGATGCTGAATGTACAAGCAGAAAATTAAGCAAATTTTAAGTGGCGTAGCGAATAAAAAAATTAGCTTAGATAAAGCTATAAAAAAATTAAAATTTCTTCCATTTGAAGACTTAGGCTTTGCAAAAATAGACCATCACAGGGCTTTAAGAAAAGGCTTTCCAGAAGTTGTTTTCTGCCAGAATAAAACTGCAAATCAGGTTGTAGAAATAGTTAAAAAATTAGCAAAGAATAACTCCAACGTGATTGCAACAAGAGCTACACAAGAAATGTTCAAAGAAGTAAAAAATCACATTAAAAATGCACAATACAACAAAATTTCAAAAATAATCACGATAAATAATGATAGAAACAAAAATTTGAAAAAAGGCAAAATTCTTGTTTTAAGTGCAGGAACTTCTGACATTAATGTTGCAGAAGAAGCTGCAGTTACAGCGCATGCTATGGGTAATAATGTTGAAAGATTATATGATGTTGGAGTAGCTGGAATTCATAGATTATTAAATAACAAAGCAAAATTAGCTGATGCAAATGTACTCATAGTTGTTGCAGGCATGGACGGTGTTTTGCCTAGCGTGGTTTCTGGATTATTCGAAAAGCCAATTATCGCAGTTCCAACATCGGTTGGCTACGGAGCTTCTTTTAAAGGAATTGCTCCTTTATTGACGATGCTCAATTGCTGCTCACCTGGCGTTGTTGTGGTAAACATCGACAATGGATTTGGAGCTGGCTACTTTGCCAGTTTGATCAATAAGTGATTTTTATGAAAATAGCTTATTTTGATTGTTTTTCAGGAATAAGTGGAGATATGATAATTGGAGCTTTGATTGATTTAGGTTTAGATTTTGATTTTTTAAAGAAGGAATTGGAAAAATTGAACTTAAAAAATTATAAAATTAAATCTGAAAAAATAATGAAAAATGGAGTTGCAGCAACAAAGTTTGATGTCATTATAAAAAATAAAGTGCATTATGAGAGAAATCTAAAAGAGATTAATAAAGTAATTAATAATTCAAACTTAGACGATGAAATTAAAAATTTAATCAAAAAAATATTTCTGAAAATAGCAGTTGCAGAAGCAAAAATCCATAATAAGCCAATAGATGAAATTCATTTTCATGAGCTTGGTGCAATTGATGCAATTGTTGATATTGCTAGTGCAGTTATTGGCATTAAAAAATTAAATATTAAAAAAATCTATTGCTCAAAACTTAATATTGGTAATGGTATTGTTGAATTTTCTCATGGCAAATTTCCAGTGCCAGCACCTGCTACTGCTGAAATTTTAAAAGGAGTTCCTATTTATCACAATGACGTATTATATGAATTAGTAACTCCTACTGGAGCTGCGATAATAACAACTTTAGCAAATAGTTTTGGAGAAATGCCGCAAATGAAAGTGGAAAAAATTGGCTATGGAGCAGGCACAAAAGAACTAAAACAACCAAATGTGTTAAGAGTTTTTTTAGGAGAAGCTGATGAAACCAACAATGAAGTGATAAATATAATTGAAACAAATATAGACAATATGAATCCTGAAATTTATCCATATGTTGTTGACAAATTGATGGAAAATGGTGCCTTAGATGCTTATTT
>CAZRRL010000004.1:0-25343 GCA_964602555.1 uncultured Methanosarcinales archaeon
AATTTAGAGGTTTTTGATGCTCTTAAAGCTGAAAATGCTGTTATATTAACATGGAGTCTAAATGAAGAAGAAAATGTTCAAAATATAGATCAATTTGTAATTTATTATTCAACAAAACCATTCCATGAAATTAAAACTGGCGATGTTAAAAATAATCCAGAAAAATATAAACATATAAAGACTAAATCTATATCTAATGTACCTTTAGCCAAAATAAATAATATAGACTTCAAAAACTGTTTAAATGATATAGGACAATGTAAATACTCTTTCTACGACAAAATATTAGAAAAGAATAACTTATACTATTGGACTTCAAAAAGTAAATTTATTTATTTACTCTCAGATTCAGAGGGTATAATTGATGATAAAGAAAATTATTTTGCAGTAACAGCTGTTAGTAAAGGTAGTGAAATTAATATATTTGAAGAAAATAAAAATTACAAAGAATTTATGCCTCGAGATGATTTGGCTCCAGATAGAGTCTCTGGAATAAAATATGAGCATGGTGGAAGTGGGATAATCAATTTGATATGGTATCAACCATTAAGAAATGTTGATGGAAGTAATAGTAACGATATAGAATCTTTTAATATTTATTATACAAAAGCAGAGAATACAGTACCATACGAAGGTACTAAAAAACGAATAAGAATTCAATATGCACAGTGTAGTGATAAAATTCAATGCGAAGATGAATATTGTTATAATCAATTAAGATGTGAGACTTCAATAGGAGGAACTTTAATCGAAAAGTTAGAAAGTGGTGAAACTTATAGTTTTGATGTTACAGCCATTGACGAAAAGCAAAATGAATTTAGAGACAGCGATTATATACATGTTATTTCCCAATAAATCCCAAAAACCAAAACCATTATATACCATTTCTTTTCTCTCTTTTTTATGATTAAAATTCCTTATGAGGAGATAGTTCTAAAGATAAATGAAAAAACCAACATAAATGTTAGTGAAATAGAAGAAAGGGTTGAAAAGAAACTAAAGCAGCTTTCTGGGCTGATAAGCAAGGAAGGAGCAGCACATATTGTTGCTAATGAGCTTGGTGTTAAGATTTTTGAGCCATTAAGTGGAAGGTTGCAGATAAAGAACATATTAACAGGTATGAGGGATGTTGAAGCAGTTGGAAAAGTTCTGCAGATTTATGATATAAAAGAATTTTCAAATGAAGCTAGAAGTGGAAAAGTGGCTTCTATAGTAATAGGAGATGAAACAGGAACTATAAGAATTGTTATGTGGGGTTCGCAAGCAGACAATATAACTAAACTTAATCAAAACGATGTTGTTAAGATAATCGGAGGCTATGTAAGAGAAAATAATGGAAGGAAGGAAATTCACCTTAATGAAAAAAGTCAATTAATAATTAATCCTAAAGGAGAAATTGTTAATCAAGTTATTGAAACTAAGCTTGGCGGCAGAAAAGAAATAAAAGAGCTAAGTGAAAATGATAATGAAGCTGAGTTGCTTGGCACAATAGTGCAAGTTTTTGATTTGAGGTTTTATGAAATATGCCCAAAATGCAGCAAAAGGGCAAAGCAAAGCACAGATTTGTTTGTTTGCAATGAGCATGGCAATGTCATTCCAGCTTATGCTTATGTTCTTAACACTGTTCTAGATGATGGGACTGAAACTATAAGATGCGTATTTTTTAGAAATCAAGTTGATAAGTTGCTTAGTATGAGCCAAGAGCAAGTTTTAAAATTCAAGCAAGAACCAGCAGAATTCGAAGCTGTTAAAAATGATTTACTAGGTACAATTGTAAAATTAAATGGAAGAGTCAATAAAAATTCTTTGTTTAATAGGGTAGAATTTATAACTCAACAAGTTGAAACTAACCCAAATCCAGAAGAAGAATTGAAGAGTTTGGAAAATAGAGAATGATTTTTCAAAAAATTATTGCTTTTATTGAGCTTTGGATTGGCTTAGGATTCTTCATCGTATTTTTAGGTTTTATACCAGTAATAGGAAATGTTTTAGGAGGCATATTAAATGGTATTTTATCAATAATAAATCAGATACCATATTACCCCATAATCATAGCTTTACTTGGAACTATTCTATTTTTTGATGGTTTAATCAAGTTGTTTAAGCATTAATTATATTCTACAACCTATATTTTCAATTATCACTGGACACTGGACATTGCTAGACAAACTATATAAACAAACTCAATCTTACTATTTACTGAAGTTGTTGCAAAACGACTTTACCCAGCCTCTGGAAGACTGGTTATGGCTATAAAAAGCTTGATGCTAGCAACTTCCTAAATAAAGAGGCTTTGAAATAAGAAGCGAAAAGCAAATCGGGTGATATAAATGGAAAAAAACGTACCTGAAAAAAGGTTTAGTACAGGTGTTGTTACTGCAACCGTCTGGCAGAATGCTGGAAAAGGAAGGTCAGGAGAGATAGTAAGTTACAGAACTGTTTCTCTGCAAAGGAGATATAAAGACAAAAATGGAATATGGCAAAGTGCTAGTTCTTTCAGAGTGAATGATTTGCCAAAAGCAGCTCTAGTGCTTCAAAAAGCATATGAGTATCTTGTTCTAAGGGAACAAGAAGCCCCTTCTGACTATGAAGTGGATGAAGACATCATAGAAGAAGTCATTTAGACTTCTTTCTAAAATGAATAAAAATATAAAAGAAAGGTGATTATAAATGGAACAGGAATTGGAATTGCAAAATTCTGAAACAAAGGAAACAAGAAGAAAAAGAAAAGAAATCAAAATGGAGAAAGAGGAAAAGACAATCTATGATCTTCCTGGAGTAGGAGCAGCAACTGCTGAAAAATTAATCTTAGTGGGCTTTACCGATTTAATGAGCATAGCTGTTGCTAGTCCATCAGAGCTAGTAGAAGCAACTGGAATGAGTGATGCTGTTGCAAAAAAGATGATAGCTGTTGCAAGAACATCTTTAGAAATGGGTTTTGAGTCTGGAGAAGAGCTATTGCGTAGAAGGGGAAAAGTTATTCGCATCAAAACAGGAAGCAAGGCATTTGATGGATTGCTTGGAGGCGGCTTAGAAACAGGAGCAATAGTAGAATGCTTTGGTGAGTTTGGTTCTGGAAAAACGCAGCTTGGTCATGTTCTAGCGGTTAAATGCCAAACAATTGACAAAGATGCTGTTGCTGTTTTCATCGACACAGAAAACACATTCAGACCAGAAAGAATAATACAGGTTGCTAAAGGAGAGGGATTAGATGAAGAAGAAGTGTTGAAAAATATTAAAGTTGCAAGAGCTTATAACTCAGACCACCAGATGCTTCTAGCAGAGAAAATTGAAGATTTGATAAAAAAAAAAGGCTTGAATGTAAAGCTTATTGTTGTTGATTCTTTAACAGCACATTTCAGAGCAGAGTTTGTAGGCAGAGGAACTCTTGCAGATAGACAGCAAAAATTAAACAAGCACATGCACATATTGCTTAAGTTAGCAGACATGCACAACTTGTGTGTTTATGTGACAAACCAAGTAATGGCAAAGCCAGACATGTTCTTTGGTGATCCAACACAAGCAATTGGTGGACATATTGTAGCGCATGCATCAACTTTTCGTGTCTATCTAAGAAAAGGCAAGAAAGGCACAAGAGTTGCTAAGCTTATTGATAGCCCGTCCCAACCTGAAGGGGAATGTTCATTCTATATTGATGAAACAGGTGTTAAAGACACAGAGTAATTTTTCATTTTTTAATTTTTTAAAATATTATAGGCGAGGAGGTTTGATGCCTCCGAGCACAATAATTTGGCGAAGCCAGATTTAATTTATTATTTTATTTTCTAAATTATTTGAACTTCTTTTACCAAAACCTTTTTAATACTTTATTGAATAGTTCATTCTATGGTTTACCCAATTGCAAAAGTAGTTTTGCCACCTATCTACAAACTATGGCTGAGGAAAGTTGAAGGCATAGAAAACATTCCAAAAGATAAACCATTTATTATTGCCGCGAACCATACAAGTTACTATGACGCCTTGCTTATACCTTGCATAATCGTACCAAAAATAGACATTAAAATACATGCCTTAGTTCATAGCTATTACTGGAGACCTCTACCAACAAGATTTTTTCTTGATTTGTGGGAGGCAATGCCAGTATTTACAGAAAAGAATATTATTTCAAAAGAAAAAAATAAACTGGCGTTAAAAAAAGCATTGAGTTATCTTAAAAATAACGAATTAATCATGCTATTTCCAGAAGGAACAAGAAGTGATGGGAAATTAAAAAAAGCATACCCAGGAATTGCGAGATTAGCATTAACAGCGAACGTGCCTGTGCTTCCATGCGGAATAATAGATGCAAATAAAGTGATGCCAAAAGGAAAAATGCTCCCAAGATTTGCAAGATGCGAGGTAAAAATTGGAAAATTGATGTTTTTTGATAAATATTACAATAAAAAAATTAACAATAAATTGCTTGAATATATAACTAGAAGAATTATGAAACAAATTGCAAAATTAATCAATCAAAAATATAATTACTAAAATGGTTTACCTTATTGCGAAACTCACAATCATCCCATTAGTCAAGTTGTGGGTTAGAAAAGTTAATGGGACTGAAAACTTGCCAGAAGGTGCATTCATTGTAGCAGCAAACCATGCAAGCTACATGGATCATTTAATAATTGCAAGCTACGTAATATCGCATCTGAACAGGAAAGTACATTTTCTAGCAAAAAAGGAGCATTTTGACAATATTTTCAAAAAGGCATGGCACAATTATGGTGGCGCAATACCACTTGATAGGCAATCTGGTGACAAAAAGGCTTTGAAATGGGCAATAAAGGCATTAAAAGAAGGAAAAATCATTGCAATACATCCAGAAGGGACAAGAAGTTTAACAGGAAAGCTGCAAAAAGCTAAAACTGGGGTAGCAAGATTAGCTCTACTTTCAAAAGCTCCAGTTATTCCAATAGGTTTGATAGGCACTTTTGAAATTCTTCCAAAAGGAAAATATATACCAAAACTAAAAAAAGCTGTTATGAATATAGGCAAGCCACTGTATTTTCCTGAGTATTATAACAAAAAGATTAATAAAAAAATGCTGAGAGAAGTAACATACAAAATAATGAAAGAAATAGCAAAGCTTTGCAAGCAAAAATATGATTTCAATTAAAACATTAAATTAAATCAAAAATAAATCAAATATTTTTTAAAATTATATTAAAATTTAATGTAAGAATACTAATGCGATAGGAAAGATAAAAAACAATCCACTAAACATAAATTTCACATTAAATAAAAAATCTATCAAAATAATTAGTGAAAAATTCAAAATGCAAAAAATCTCCGTTATCGGATCAGGAAGCTGGGGAACAACATTAGCTGTTTTATTAGGCGAGAAAGGTTTTGATGTTAAATTATGGGCAAGAAGAAAAGAGCTTGCAAATCAAATTGAAAGCAGAAGAGAAAACATACAATACTTGCCGGGCATAAAAATACCGAGCAATGTAATAGTTGATCATTATTTAAAGACTGTTCTTAGTAATTCAGAAATTATAGTTACTGCTATTCCAAGTGAATTTTTGAGAATTGCATTGAGGCAGATAAAGCATTATTTCAAAAATCAAATCGTTGTTAGTGTAACAAAGGGCATAGAGCATGAAACTTGCAAAAGGATGTCACAGGTAATAGAAGATGAATTAGGCAAAGTAAAGATTGCTGTTTTGTCAGGTCCAAATCATGCAGAGGAGGTAAGCAGAAAGCTGCCGACTGCAAGCGTAATAGCAAGCAAAGACAAAAATATGTGCAAAATAGTTGCCGATTGCTTTGCAACTCCTTATTTTAAATTATATCAAATAAATGATGTTGTAGGAGTAGAAGTTTGTGGGGCATTGAAGAATATATCATCTATAGCAACAGGTGTCTGTGATGGATTTCATCTCGGTGACAATGCAAAAGCCTCAATTATAACACTTGGCTTGATGGAGATGAACAATTTTGGCAGACTTTTTGGAGCAAAAAGAGGCACTGTCTATGGATTAGCAGGGGTAGGCGACCTTATTGCAACATGCACTAGCAAGTACAGCAGAAATCGTTTTGTTGGTGAGCAACTTGCAAAAGGCAAAGCAATGGAAGAAATTAAAAAAGAGATGCATGGAATGGTAGCAGAAGGTATTCCAACAACAAAAGCAGTTTATGAGTACAGCAAGAGCCATAAAATCGATATGCCTTTGACAAATCAGGCCTATGAAGTCTTATTTGAGAAAAAAAACATAAAACAAGCGATAAAAGATTTATTGAGCTTGATTTAATTGTTTTAAAATAAGTTGGTAGTTAACAAGTGTTGGAACTGCAATGTCGGGTTTTGCTTCTTCTAATTTTTTTAAACTGTCAGAACCTGTTGCAACAGCCACTGTAAAAGCATTGAGGTACTTTCCAGCTTCTACGTCATGGATAGTGTCACCAATAACTATCACTTTATTGAAATTGTATTTTTGTTTTATTGCTTCGTCAATCACATGCTGTACTATCTGCTCTCTAGTTTTTGTTCCATCGCTATAACTAAAAATTTTGAAGAAGTTTATTATACCCGCTTTTTCCAATATAACATCAGCCGGCGCTTTTAAATTTCCAGTGACAGCGCCTAATACCTCATGGCAGCTTTGTAAATGTGTAAGAAACTCTACAACACCCTTAAGTGGCTCTATTTTTTCCAATCCACTTAATGCCTTAATTGAGTTCAACTTAAAAGCTTCTGTTAACTTGTCTATCAGGTGATTGTCAG
This sequence comes from uncultured Methanosarcinales archaeon, assembly GCA_964602555.1. GTDB lineage: Archaea > Nanobdellota > Nanobdellia > Woesearchaeales > GW2011-AR4. The sequence goes on from CAZRRL010000004.1 coordinate 6,734, forward strand.
GGCGAATTCCAAGTGCATTCAATAGGTACGTATGAATGTCATATTCAGACTTCCCAAACTGGCTTTTTATCGTTACGTCACTAACTTCTTTTCTAAGAATATCATGATAAGCTGACTTGTATGAATCAATATGCACATGATTAATGTTTACAAGCGTTCCGTCAATGTCAAAGAGCCATAAGTTTGCCATATCTAAGAGATATCTTATTTAATTACTCCTCTATGAAATCTTCAAGTTTTGCAAATTCTTCTCCTTCTTTTAATTTTCCTTTTAGCCTCAAGAATTCTTTTGTCAAGATATAAAATAACAATCCTAAGCTCTTTTTTCCTTTGTTGTTGCACGGCACAACCAAATCAATAAAATTTGATTGATTGTTAGTGTCGCAAAGTGCAATTACTGGAACTCCTATTTTTACAGCATCTAAAACAGCGTTTCTGTCAGGCCAGGCATCTACCACAAACACAATCTTTGCTTCTGTATATTGCTCAAGATTTGGGTTGGTTAGTATGCCAGGTGGATATCTGCCAGCAAAAACTCTAGTGCCAGTCAGCTTCCCAAACAACTCAACAGCTTTCCAGCCATTTTCTCTTCTGCTAATAACCAAAATATCTTCTGGGTTGTATTGTACAAGAAAAGTAGCAGCAATTTTAATTCTTTCATCAATTTTTTGCAAATTTAATACAGACAAGCCATCAGGTCTTGTTTTGTAAATGAAAGGCTCCATATACTTTGTTCTGAACTTTGTGCCTATGTGTATTCCAGATTTCAAGTAAACATCTCTTGGTACTAAAAATTTTTCTTCCTGAGCCATTTTCGGATAAGTTATTTAATCAACGATTTATTTAATTCAATCCGTCTACGACGTATTTTAGGCTCGCACATTAGCTCACCTAATATATTAAGACAGTCCAGAAATCTGAACTGCATTTTATCGCCTCGCAGTTATCGAGATAACTTGTACCTCGTAGGCAATAGAGAAAGGTATGGTAGGTGCATTTAAAAAGGTTTCTCAAAAAATTTTAATAGATTGGAATTTTTTATGTTGTATGATAAATAAATATTACATTTTTTTGATGATGCTTGTCACTTTAGCAACTTTTTTACATTTTAATTGGAATACTATCAAGATTAGATTTTCAGAAATGTTTCTTGCTAAATCGTACAAAAAATCTCAATATTTATGTCCTAAATGTGGAAGTGATGATTGGAAATTTCCAAATCCTATTAAGCCTGCAGAAAAAATGATTAATACACCACACATGGTTAATAATTTTCTTGAATGTAAGAATTGCGGTTATATAGGTATATTCTTTGCGGTTGATGACGCTAAGAAAATTCAGAAAGAATTTAAACACGATTCTAATAAAAAACAAAATCAAAAATATATTTCAAATAGTTTAAATTTTTTGGGGTGGTCCCTAGTCGCAATAACATTTATCCTTATATTTTTAGCCCCAAGTTTACTATTCGGGGTAATTATTGGTGTTATAGGTTTTGGAATGGCCAAAAAATTAGGAACTTCCAAAAATCATTAAATTCTCGTAAATCGAACCTTTTGGAGTTAAAGTGCTTTTTATCAATCTAAAATCTTTTACTTCGATTTTCTTACTTTCAACCTTTATCTTTTTTAATTGCTCGACAAAAACTTTTTTATCGTCTGGGTACTTGACTCTTGCTAAGGTTATATGAGCTTTGAAATCTTTTTCTTTTTTGAACAATTTTTTTAGAGATTCGTCTATGTTTTTTTGCAATTCTAAAATCTTGTCTTTAGGATTCAATCCAACCCATACAACCCTTATGTAATTTTCAGTTGGAAAAATTCCAATGGTGTCAAGAAAAACATTAAAAGGCTCAAATTTTATATTTCTTAGAGATTCTATAACGCTATCAACAGCATTAGGCTGGACATCCCCCAAAAACTTTAATGTAAGATGAAAAGTCTTTGTTAAGCTTAACTTAGCATTTTTTGGCAATAATTTCTGTAATTGAATAAAATACTCATGTAAATCATTAAAGTCAATTGCAATAAATAATCTCATTCAGCTTTTGAATTGGTAAGTGTATTTAAATCTAACTTTAAAAATAAAAAAGAACAAGTAATATTATTCTGTATCTTCGCCAAAATTTTCTGTATCTTCACCACTATATTTTTCTTCAGGTTCAGAGCTTTCTGAATCTTCTGTTGACTCTTTTTCAGAGCCATAACTTTCTTGCGACTCTTCAGACCCAGCTTCTTGGCTAGATTTTTGGCCTACAACTTCAGCAAAGCCTACTTTTTGTAGCACTCTTGTCACTCTTATCCTTACCTCATCGCCTTGCTTTGTGCTTGACACAAAAAGCACGAAGCCATCTTTTTTTGCAATTCCGTCTCCTTTCTCACCAACAGCTTCTATTTTTACATCCAACTCGTCCCCCACTTTTACAGGGGCAAAACCTCTAGACCTAAAACTACCTTGCCTTCTTTCGTATCTCATATCAACTTACCTCTATCCACTTTATTTTGTTTATAATGTTCTTTAGAATTCACATTCCAAAAAACATCTATTACCACTAAATATAAGCAAGTAGTATTTAAAGGTTGTGGGTACTTTATCATCTACAGTTTGTTGAAATCAGGCCAGTTTGCAAGCATTTGTCCACCATCAATTGCTATCACTTGTCCTGTTATGAAATCAGCTGCTGGCGAAACCAAAAATGCAACCAATCCTGCTATTTCCTTTGGCTCAGCAAACCTATGCAATGGAATTGTATTTTGCAATTCTTTCATCATCTGCTTATTATTAATCATCTCCTCTTTGAAGCCTTTTGTAACTGTGATGCCAGGAGCAACTGCATTCACATTAATCTTATATTTTGCCAGCTCCAATGCAAGGGTTTTTGTAAGATTAATCACACCAGCTCTTGCAGCACCTGAATGAGCCAAGCCAGGAGCTGCCCTTATTGCATATATATGGACAATATTGACAATTTTGCCGCCTTTCTGTTTCATGTACTTGACAGCTTCTTTGCAGCAAAACCATGTCCCATACAAGTTTGTTTTTACAACAGCATCGAAGCCGTTAGTGCTTATCTTCTCAAAAGGTGCAATAAATTGTCCACCTGCGTTGTTGACAAGGATGTCTATTCTGCCAAATCTCTTTTTCGATTGCTTAAACAAATTTTTAACTTCCTGCTCATTTCTTATGTCTGTTTTAACAGCCAAAACATTTTTAGTTATTTTTTTAAGCTCTTCGTAGCCGCTTTTCAAATGCTCCTCTTTTCTTCCAGCGATCACTATTTTAGCTCCCAAGCCTGCAAGCTTTGTTGCAATATCATGCCCGATTCCTGTTCCCCCTCCCGTAACAATAGCAACCTTTTTGCTAAACAAATTTTTTTCGTACATAAAATCACTCATACATTCAGTAGTTTCACTAGGAATTCTGCCTGCACAACCTTAGTACCATCCTGCTTTCTTACAATACAATCACACAGCATCCTTTGCTTATCATCAAACTTTTGCTCTACAGTTACTGTCGCAGTTATAGTATCCCCTATAAAAACTGGTGCAATTAGTTTGATGGCTTTTTTTAAAACTATGCCTACTGTTTCATCCGATGTAAACATTTTTACCAGAGCGCATCCTATTGTGGTTTCTGTCAGGAAGCCATTTGTAGCCCTTCTGCCAAAAATTGACTTCTTCATCCTTTCTTCGTCAAAATGCACAGGGTTAAAATCATCAATCAGTTCGCCGAATTTTCTGTTGATTTCTTCTGTAATTGTTCTAGTAAAACTGCCTTTATAGCCTACCCTCACATCTTCATATTTCATTTTATCTCCCTAAATTTTATCCCGTAATGAATTATACCATTATCACCATCAGAATACACAATTCTTACACATGACTCAACTTTCATCCCCACCTCAATATTTTCAACCTCGATAACTTGGGCAGTCATTTTCGGTCCTTCTTCAAGTTTTATTATCGCCACTGTGTATGGAACCTGCTTTTCAAAACCCAAAGGAGGATAATTGATTGTAGAATAGGAATAAATCTCTCCAGTGCCTTTGAATCTGTAATCCTCCAATTCTGTACTTTCGCATTTTGTGCATTTTTTTCTTGATGGAAAGAATAATGCAGAGCACTCCTTGCACTTTGAGCCAATTATAAAATTGCCTCTTGCTGTCTTTCTCCATTCCATCACAACGTTTGATTTGTACATTTTACTTTGAAAATATGCTTACAACTGCATTTGATCCTGTTCCACTTAAGGATTGTGTTAATGCGTACCTTGCATCATCAACTTGTCGCTTTCCAGCAATGTTATTAAGCTGTAAGAATACCTCCATTGCTTGCCTTATTCCGCTTGCTGCAAAAGGGTGCCCGCATCCTTTTAAGCCACCGCTCGGATTTACAGGAAGCTTTCCATTAATGCTTGCTTTTCCGCTTTCTATAAACTTTCCAGCTTCTCCTTTTTTTGCAAATCCTACATCTTCAAGCGAAATTATCTCTGCTATCGAGAATACATCATGTATCTCTACAAAACCAATATCACTTGCTTTGATGCCTGCTCTTTTGAAGGCTTTTTGAGAAGCCTCTTTTACAGAGTTAAAACTTGTAATATCTTCTCTTTCATGTATAGCAAGAAAATCTGAGCCGATTCCGTGCCCAATCAAATCTATCTTGTTCTTGTATTTTTTTGATACTTCACCATTGCACATTATTACCGCGCAGCACCCATCGCTTGCTGCGGCAGAATGCAAAACTCTTATTGGAGAAGCAACCATTGGGCTCTTAGAGATATCATCGCTTGTAACATTAAATCTAAATTGTGCAATCTCATTCTGAGCAGCATTTGCATGATTCTTCACAGATACAGCATCAAGCTGGTTTTGTGTCGTGCCATGTTCTTTCATGTGCCTTTGTGTTATCATTGCATATTGACTTGCTAGTGTTGCACCGTGGCTTGATTCATTCTCGTAATCAATCAATTGAGATGAAACTTCAGTTGTCTCATTAACACTTAGATCACTCATTTTCTCTATTCCAATAACAAGCGCTATCTTACTACTTTCCGCAGCAATAGCATTAGCTGCCTGCAATATCGCATGCGCTCCTGCATTGTCTCCTCCCGAAATTGTTGTTGAGTTTTGTATTCCAAGTATATCGGAGCAAAGAGCATTTATGTTGCTCTGGCCATTTATCATGTTTGAAAAGCAATTTGCAACGAACAAAGAGTCAATGTCCTTTAGCTTGATATTAGCCGATTTGGTTGCATTGACACAAGCCTCATGAATCATATCCTTTATTCCTTGATCCCAGTGCTCCTTGAACTTGGTTGAGCCAATTCCTATTATGCTTGCTTTCATATCACTCAACTCTATTCGTGAACTTGCAATAGGTAGCATAGTCCACATATTTTTTATTGTCAAGATAGTGCTTTGTGCTCCTTGCAAGATTTCTTTTTGATTCAATCTTATCAGTTACTTTGATGTAAAATGCATCACTTCCTGCGCCGCTTCCAAATGACGTCAGAAGAATATTTTGACCGGGTTTTGCATTGTCAAGAATTGATGCTAACCCAATAGGGGAAGCTGCGGAGTAAGTGTTGCCTATCCTATCAACAACAAAACTGTGCTTTAATTGCTCATTTGAAAATCCAAGAATCTTAGCTGCTCTTGTTGGAAACTTGCCGTTTGGGGTATGGAAAGCGACATGGTCAATATCTGCTATTTTCAAGCCTGTTTTTTCCATCAGCATTTTTGTTGCCATTACAGTATGCTTAAAGTAAGCAGGCTCTCCTGTGAATCTCTCAGCATGGATTGGATACCTTTGGGATTGTCTTCTCCAAAAATCAGGCACATCTGATGAATAAGATACTGTTTCTACAATCTCAGCCACAAACTCATCTTTTCTGCTGCCAACAATAAATGCAGCGCTTCCTGCGCCGGTGCTTTGATCACCTACATTTTCAACGCTGTACTCAGCAACATCAGCACCTATCGCAAGCCCATACTTTATCATGTTTGATTTGACTAAACCCATCACTATCTGCAAAGCTGCTGTTCCTGCCTTGCATGCAAACTCCAAATCAGCGCCTGTATAATTTGTTCCAATTCCAAGCGCATTGCTTATCATGCTTATGTTAGGTTTTACAGCATAAGCAGGGCTTTCTGAGCCAGAATAAACAGCTCCAATATCTACCGGATTGATTCCTGCGCGTTTTAGTGCATTAAGAGAAGCTTCTATACCCATTGTTACAGTGTCTTCATCATAATGAGGAACGCTCTTCTCGCTGATAAGAAGACCATTCTTCACCATATTTACATCTCTTCCCCATACATTTGCTATTTCTTCTGTTTTGATCCTGTATTTAGGGATGTACACTCCATATCCGACAATTCCAACCATTTTACAAACCAATTCCTCCATTCACATTAATTACTTCTCCTGTCACATAGCTTGCCTGCTTGGATGCAAGAAAAGTTGCGCAGTATGCCACTTCATTAGCTGTACCCATTCTCTTTAATGGAATAAGGGCAACCATAATTTTTTTCCTAAAAAAAGGAATTTTACTAGTCATCTTGCTCTCTATCAGGCCAGGCGCAATGGCATTTACAGTTATGCTGTGCTTGCCAAGCTCCTTAGATAAACTTTTTGTGAAACCAATAACCCCTGCTTTTGATGCAGCATAATTGCATTGTCCGAAATTTCCCATAACTCCAGCGATTGACGAAATATTGATTATTCTTCCATCTTTCGGAATAAGCGGCAGCGCATTTTTGGTAACGTTAAACATTCCTGTTAAGTTAATGTTTATAACCTTGCTCCATTCGTCCTGTGTCATATTCTTGAGAGTTCTGTCCATGGTGATGCCTGCATTGTTAATAAGCACATCAATCCTTCCAAATTGCTGCTTGATATTTCTCATCATGGTTGCAACATCTTCAAACTTGCTTACATCAGCTTTAATTGCAACTGCTTTCTTTCCCATTTTGCTGATTTTCAAAACAACAGATTCTGCACCATTATTGTCACTGTTATAATTGACAATCACAGTTGCATTATTTTTTGCGAACTCGAGAGCAATTGCTTTTCCTATTCCTCTTGATGCGCCTGTTACCAAAGCTACTTTATTACTTAACATTCTACCCCCTTTAGTTCACTACTTTTTTTAAGATATTTACAGTCACAGTGCTTCCAGCTCCTCCAATATTCTGCGCAAGCCCGTACTTCACATTGCCAACCTGCCTTTCCCCAGCTTCATTCCTCATCTGCTTAACAATTTCATAAATCTGCGAAACACCAGTAGCGCTTATAGGATGCCCTTTTGCTTTCAATCCACCGCTTGTGTTAACAGGCATCTTGCCATCAATGTTTGTTATTCCTTTCCTTATCATTTCTTTGCCATCACCCTTCTTGCAAAATCCTAAATCTTCATAAGAAATAAGCTCAACAGATGTAAAAGCATCATGTATTTCTGCAATATCAATATCAGCTGGAGAAATTCCAGCTTGATTGTATGCTTCTTCTGCAGCAAGCTTTGTAGCATCCCATGTTGTCATGTCATCTCTCTCAAAAGGACATAGAGAATCTGTTTCATCTGCAGAGCCCACAATCTCAACATCAGTTTTATCCTTTGATAATATTAAAGCAGACGCCCCATTTGCTGGAATGCTGCAATCAAAAAGCCTTAATGGAGAAGCAACTATTGGAGATGTTTTGATATCTTCAATGAAAATCTTTTTATTGTAAAATCTGGCCTTAGGATTAAGAAAAGCATTCTGGTGATTTTTGTATGCAACCAAAGCTAAATCATCTGGAGTAGCCCCATACTTAAGCATATACTGCTGTGCTACCAAGGCATTTTCAGCTGGAAAATTCATTCCTTCAGTCTGCTCATAAATTCTTTCAGTGCCCATTAGCATCTCATCAGTAATTCTTTTGCTTAGATTTGAAACCATCTTTTCATAACCAATAACAAGTATGTTGTTATAGTTGCTTGATTTTTGAAGTTTTATAGCAGTCCATAAAGCTGTGCCGCCGCCTGCGCAACCAGCAGGAACTGCGATTATAGGAATCTTTTTTTGGAATAGACTGCTAAGCATAGAAGCACTGTGCCTTTGCCTTTCACCATTGCTTAAAATGTCATTATTTGAAAGCACAATTACATCTACATCATTCATTGACATATCAGCATCATCTAATGCTTCTAATGAAGATTCATAAGCTAGATGGCTTGAGGAATCTTCTTGAATTCCAAATTTAGTCATGCTAACTCCTTTTATGAACATTACCCAATCACCTTTGAAAGAAGCTTTTTCATTTTTGACTTGACTTTATCAACAGGAGTTATTGTTGGTTTTCCCTCTGTTATAAGCAGTTTTTTCAACAACATAAGTTGCTCTACTTCATCTACATTTTCTTCTATTTTTGTAATTGCCTTGATATCTAAATCCTCCAATCTTTTTATTGCGCAATCGCCTAAAGCAACTAGCCTTTCTTTTCCATCCAACATATCTTTTGTGAGCATAGAGCCAATTATCAAGTTTAACTGCTCACCTCTTAATCCAACAAGTCTTGATATTAGATTGTACATCATATTCAAGCATGCAGGGCATGCCTTTCCGTCAATAACCTTTATGTCAGGATGAGGGGTCACATCAGATATAGGTTGTTTTATGGGATATTTTAAAGCTTCTATTTCATTGCCAACAACTTCAATTTTTTTTAAATCAAAATTATTGTCTTTAACATAATGTGGGATCTGAAGCATTGTCGCTTCGCAAAAAATTGCATCGAGCGCAGCAGCATTCCTGCCGGCAAAAACCAAGTTAAGGAAAGCCGGCTCTCCTAATGTTAAAGGACCTTGACCCTGCATCCCATTGGTAGCATCAGCTATTGTAAAAATATCCGGAATTGCTTTTGCTAATTTTTGAAGTGTTCTTTCAATGTTATCAAAGTACATCTCTCTCTGGGTTTTCTCGTCAGCAAGCCTTGACAAATTCTCTAACGCGCCAGAAATCCCAATCTGGAAATTTGTCTTCATAATCGGCGCATTTATCACTTTTCTGTCTAAAGCCTCTTTGAATATTTTGAAAGTATAGCCATCAGATTCAACATCTTTAAAAGGGCCTTTTGATATGTCAACAAAATCAACTCCATTTTTTTTGCATATCTCCAAAATTCCTGATTTTGAAGCAGCATCAGTTGCGTCAGTTCCGATTAATGATTGCTCAGCCACAATCACATTTTCTTTTTTGATTCCATGTTCAAATAGCACAGTTAACAAAGCGTTTAGAAAATCAGGGTTTGTGTTTATTGCTTGGTACGGATAAGCAGCTGTTATTATACTCGGCTTGATTAAAATTTTATCTTCAGGCTTTAATTCCATGCCATTAAGAAGTTCTAAAGATCCTTTTATTGCTTCATAAATGTCATATTTTATCTTAACAACAGAAACAGCGTCTTTTGTTTTTGCTTTTTGCTCTATGTAATTGTCGCCTATTTTGTAGTCTTTCATTGTTTTCTTTGGAATTCTGTTGCCAAACTCATCTTGCAATAGAATTATGTTGTATGGTATTATAGGGTGCATTGGCGACGGAATTGTAACTTTTGTTATGCCTACTACCTTAATCTTAGTGCCTTTCTGTTTTGTGATGTTTCCTTTGCAATAAACACATTTCTCAATAGGATAAATCCATTTTTTGTTGCATTTATTACATACCCATCTTATTATCATGAGATCACCTTCTTCAAGATATGCACAGTAACAGTACTACCAGCCCCACCAATATTTTGAGCTAAAGCATACTTTACATTACTTACTTGCCTTTGCTCAGCTTCGTTTCTCATTTGCTTTACTAACTCATAAATTTGGCTTATTCCAGTAGCACTTATAGGATGACCTTTAGCCTTTAAACCACCACTTGTGTTAATAGGCAGCTTACCATTTAAGTTTGTCGTTCCCTTCCTTATAAGCTCTTTACCTTCTCCTTTTTTGCAAAAACCTAAGTCTTCATAGCTTATAAGCTCTACACTAGTAAAAGCATCATGAAGCTCAGCAACATCAATATCACTTGGAGTAATGCCAGCTTGATTGTAAGCTTCTTGTGCTGCTAACTTAGTTGCATCCCAAGAAGTCATGTCATCACTTTCAAAGGCAGATAACCTGTCCACAAACAATGAAGAGCCTATGATTTCTATGTCTGTTTGGTCTTTTGTTAGTATAGCTGCTGCAGCCCCATTTACAGATAAGCTGCAGTCAAAAAGCCTTAATGGGGAAGCAACTATTGGCGAATTTTTTATATCTTCAAGTGAAACTTCTTTTTTGTAAAACCTTGCTTTAGGATTAAGGTAAGCATTTTTATGGTTTTTGTTGGCTACAAGAGCAAGATCATCAGTTGTTACACCATACTTAAGCATATACTGCTGTGCTACCAAAGCATTCTGTGCAGGAAAATTCAATCCTTCTGTTTGCTCATAGATTCTTTCTGCAGCCATCATAATCTCGTCGGTGATCTTCATTGAATTATTAGTCACTAACTTTTCTACACCAACAACTAGTACATTTTTGTAATCTAATTTGTTAGCAGTCCATATTGCAGTTCCACCACCACCGCAGACAGCTACTGGGTTTAATATTGGAATTTGCCTTTTAAAAATACTACTAACAATACCAGAAAATAATCTTTGTCTTTCACCATTGGTTTCACTATCAATAGTAGAAACGACAATAGCGTCTATATCATTTATTTTAAAGTCTCTATCATCTAAGGCTTCCATAGTAGCCTCATAGACAAGCTCTTGGCTTGTGTCTGTTTGTGTCCCAAACTTAGTCATACCTACTCCATTAATGTACATAGAAAACACCTTACTTTGAGTATTTAGCCCTAAATTCTGTTTTGTTAACTATTGCCAACATTAAGAGGACTTCTGCCACTAAGCTGTCTTTGACAAATGCTTTTCCTTGAAGAATAGCTCCTCTTTCGTCTTGTGCTATTAAGTCAACCTCAAACCTAATTTGGTCATGAGGAAATATAGGTGCTATAAATTTAACTTCTTTTAGCTTATAAGCTAAAACATCCTTTTCTTGGTGATTCTGTATATTGTTTCTTACCAATAAAGTTGAGGCTTGTCCAAGTCCTTCAACAGTTAAAGCGCCTGGCATTATTGGAAAGCCAACAAAATGACCCTTGAAAAAATCTTCTTTTCCAGATAAACTTTTTATGGCTATTATCCTACTATTGCTTAAGCTTATTACTTTATCTATAAACAAAAACGGCTCATCATATGGTATAATCTTCTTAATATCCTCTGTATTAATCTCGCCTTTCTCGTTTTTGAGTTCTTCAATTTTGTTCATTTCAAGCTTTTTGTCTTAGTTTTGTCTGTTTAAATAACTTTCTACTATAGTAGTCTTTAATACATATATTTAAATATATTGGTTTTAATATATATATTTTATTGCTAAAATACAAAATATTTATATAATGTAAATTAAACTTAAGTACTATGCTAAGAAACAGAAAGGCAAAGATGGACATAAACTTCAAACACAAGCTGATTGTAGATAGCGTCAATAAAGCTTTAAGGCCATTTGAAAAGGCTTATGCTTTTATCAAAAATTTTGCTGCTAAAACAAAAGAAAGGTTTCCAGCTTTTTATAAGTATTTTGAAGGGCTGATCAAGCAACATATTGTAACACCAAGCAAAAGCTTGTTTAAGTCGTCAAAGATAAGCGATATGGGAAGCTTTATAACAACGCATGTCATGAGAAGATTGCCTCATGTCGATGAATCCCATGTTGAGGAGATATTGAATAATCCTTCAAAGAAATCATTTTTGGAGGTGCTGACAATAGGATTTGGTATTAATAGAAATAAAGAAAAGAACTATACAATACTCCGCAGGAATGGCTTTAAAAGAATATTGATAGCTAATCGTGGCGAGATAGCGCTTAGAATAATAAGAGCTTGCAGGGAGCTAGGTATTGAAAGTGTTGTTATTTACTCTGATGAAGAAAAAGATAGCTTGGCTGTAAAGTTTGCAGATAAATCATACAATATTGGCAAATCAAAGAACTACCTTGGTGTTAAAAAAATTGTGAAAATAGCAAAGCAGAGTAATTGTGATGCTATACACCCAGGTTATGGATTTTTAGCTGAAAATCCAAAATTTGCTAAGCTATGCGAGAAAAAGGGGATAAGGTTTATTGGACCATCTTCTGAAATGATTAAAAAACTCGGTGACAAAGTAGAGGCAAAAAAAGCAATGCTTAAAGCAAATATACCTGTCATTGAAGGACTAAAAGAGGATTTGAAAAGTAAGAAGCACGCTTTAAGAGTTGCAAAAAGAATTGGATGGCCTGTTATTATAAAGGCTTCTGCTGGCGGAGGAGGCAAAGGCATGAGGATTGTTGCTAAAGAAGAAGAAATGTTTGAGGCTTATGAGAGTGCCAAGGAAGAAGCATTAAATGCTTTTGGTGATGATTCACTTTACATCGAAAAATATCTAGAAGAGCCTAGACATATTGAGTTTCAAATACTGGCAGACGAGTACGGAAATGTAATACATTTAGGCGAAAGAGATTGCAGCATACAAAGAAGGCATCAAAAACTAATTGAGGAAGCACCAAGCCCTGCTTTGAATGACGAACTAAGAGGAATAATGGGAAGTGCTGCAGTCAATGCAGTTAAGGCAATTGGTTATGAAGGGGCTGGAACTGTAGAGTTTTTGCTTGACAAAAGCAAGAATTTCTATTTTATCGAGATGAATACAAGGATACAGGTTGAGCATGGAGTTACAGAAATGGTAACTAATGTTGACTTAGTCAAAGAGCAGATTAAGCTAGCTGAGGGTGCTAAACTTGCTTATAAGCAGGAAGACATAAAGATCGAGGGTCATGCTATAGAATGCAGAATTAATGCTGAAGACCCAAGCAATGGTTTTGTACCTTCGCCAGGCACAATTGTCAATTATTTGCCACCAGGAGGCCCAGGTATAAGAATAAGCAGCTCATGCCATGTAGGATGCAAAATATCACCAGAATTTGATTCGTTAATTGCTTTGCTTATTTGCTATGGCAGCACAAGGCATGAGGCAATTGCAAGAATGAGAAGAGCTTTAGGAGAGTATATAATGGAAGGGGTTAAAACAACTATATCCTTTCATCAGCTTGTTTTAAGCAAAAGACAATTCTTAAGGGGTAATATAACAACATCATTTATTGAGAATAACCACATATTAGAAGAGCTCAAGGGTTTGAAGCCAAAAAAAGAATCTCTGCCAAAAGAAAAGAAGGTTTTAATTGTAACAACAGCCGTTGCACAATACCTTGCTAAGAAGAATAATTCTAATAACAAATTAAATCCTTGGATAATGGCTGCAAGACAAGAAGCAATGAGCGAAGGCAGTTTGGAGGAGTAAAATTTATTAAGATTTTTTAAAATAATTTAATCAGGGTGTTATAAAATCGGTCCTGATATTCAAGTTAGCCAATTACTAAGTATAGCTAGTATAAATATAGGCTTTGCACTTGTAGATATTAAAAATGCTATATCTCGTGTTAATTCTGGTAATTTTATAAGTGCAGTTTATTTTTTGAGGGATGAAACAAAATTAAGAGAAGCAGTTAACGCACTAATTCAATTGAAAAAAGCTTACAAAAAAGTTCACGAGTCAGATAAAACTGAGATAGGTCAGCGTATTGGTAAATTATTAAATGAAATAACTAATAATTTTAATTTTATATTTAAAATGAAAGGGAAAGCTCTAGAATTACTTGAGGAAGGGAAAATAGAAAAAAGTATTCAGTTTATGGAAGATATTATCAAGAACGGATTAAGTGAGGCACAGCAAAATCTTGGAGATTTAATGAAATTGAATGGCTATCTTGTATATTTCGTTCGGCAAGGTTTTGGGAGATAAAAACTTTTTCTAAAAATTAATATGGAAATCAATTTAAAAAATAAAAATAATTAATAATTATAAAATTAAATTTAATAAAATGCCTTACAAAATATATCATTTCAACTCCTTGACCTCAACACAAGACAAGGCTAAAGAATTTGCAAAGAAAGGGCTAAACAACATAGTCATTGTAGCAGACACTCAAACTAAAAGCAGAGGTCGTTTCAAGCGTAAATGGTTTTCTGATAAAGATGGTTTGTGGATTTCAATTCTATTGAAGCCAACAAATATTGAAAAGATGCAATACTTAACTTTTGCTGCAGCTGTTGCAGTTGTTAATTCAGTAAAAAAAATTGCAAAATTAAAAACAAATATAAAATGGCCTAATGATGTGAATTATAGAAGAAAGAAATTGTGCGGCATTCTAACAGAAGGCATTTTCGGCAAAGACAATTATGTTGTTGTCGGAATTGGCCTTAACGTTAATCAGAATAAATTTCCCAAGGAAATAGAAAATACAGCAATTTCTTTGAGAATTATAAATAAAAAAATTTTGGACAAAAAAGTATTTTTAAAAAATATTTGTAATGAATTTTTCAAATTGTATGATACATATTACAATAAAAATAAACTAGAAAGTATATCAAAAATCTGGGAAAGATATTGTGACACTATAAATAAAAATGTGACAGTAATAACAAGAAAAAAGAAACTCAGCGGCAAAGCAATCGGCATTGATGAAAATTGTAACTTACTATTGAGATTAAAAAATAGCAAAATAATTAAAATTGTAGAAGGAGATGTTAGTATAAGATATTAGCCTTTTCTAAGTTTCTTTCTTATATCTTCAAGTATTTTTACAGATTTCATTCTTTTCTTGTCAACAAAAACATTTATTGTATAACCAGATGCCAACAATTTTTTATCTTTTTTTTCTAAAAACCTTGTAATCAAACCTGATGCTTTTTTCCTTTATCTCAGAAATTTTTGTTTCAACTACAATAACATCGTCATGCTTTGCAGGATGGGAATAATTACAATGAGCTTCAACAACTGGAACTATTAATCCCATTTTATCAAGATCGGTATAATTAATTTTTAAGCTTCTAAATAGCTCTCTTCTACCACTTTCAACCCATCTAAAATAGTTTGCATAATAAACTACTTGACCTGCATCTGTATCTGCGTAAAGAATGCGATGCTCTACTTTGTGCATAAAATTAGTATAGGCAAGAAGTTTATATTTGTTTCCACAATATTTAAAAACAACATGTACGTATCTGTAACTTAATGGCGATTCTTAAAGAAATGCCTATACTAAGAAAACTAATTGATATAGGTTATGCTATGCTTATAATTATCATATTAAGTGCTTTAGTTGGTTTAATTCTTGCATTTCCAGTAATGTGGCTATGGAATTTTGTTTTTGGAAATATTTACAGAATAAATGTATTTCAAGCCTGGGCTTTGAATGTGCTTGCAGGAATATTGTTTGGACAGAAGTCTAGTAAATAATTAAAATTAATAATAAAAAAAATACAGCAGATAAATAATCATATTTTCCAAGCTTCATAATTTTTCCATTATCTGTATCTTCATTATATAACCTGGAGTGCATAGCATCACTCAAATCTGAAGCTGACTTTAGCATTTTTTCAAGAATAGCAAATATAAGCATCTTAATATGTTTAATTTTTCTGAAATTCGCAAGACGTGAAAGCATAGCTTCCCTTATTCTATCAAATCGTATAAACATAACCGGGACAAACCTTACTGCAATAGAAATCATTACAGCTATGTTTCTCGGCTTTACTTTGAAAATTTTTAATGGTTTTGAGAGTTTTTCTATAGATGTTATAAGATTCTGTATTGTAGTGGTGTAAGTTAATATCATAGATATTATGATAAGAATTAGGAAGCGCCAAAGGTAAATAATCCCTGTTGCAAGTTGATTTCTAGCAAATACAAGATACATAAGGAAAAGAAAGACAAATATAAAATAAAATGGTCTTAAGTTTTTGACTAGTTCGTCTAAACTGATTTTTGATAATAAAATAATAATTAATAAAAATAATGAAAATATCAAAATCTCAAATTTTGATTTTAACATGAATGATAAGATACCAAGTGCAATAACATAAATAATTTTAATTCTGGCATCAAGAGAATGTATAACAGAATTCTTAGCCCTGTATTGCCCAAAAGTAAATCTCCTAATCATATAAACCAGCTGTTTCCAAAATCTGATTTTTTAATTTCGATTTTTTATCATCAAAAACAATGTTTCCATTTTTCAATATAATCACATCTTTAACATATTTCAAGTCATCAAGCACATTTGTTATTAGAATTATTGTTATTTTGTCTTTTCCGTTTAATTCATTTATTATACTCATAATGTTTTTTTTGTTTTTATCGTCAAGATTTGTTGTAGGCTCATCAAATACAATGTATTTAGGTGTCATAGCTAAAACACCAGCTAATGCAACTAATTGTTTTTGACCTAAGGAAAGTGTATTTACATTTTGCTTTGCCAAATGTCTTATTTTTAGCTTTTCTAATGTATAATTTACAATCTTATTTATTTCATCAATTTTAAACCCCAAATTCTCAAGCCCAAAAGTGACATCTTCTTTAACTGTTGAGCAAACAATCTGATCTTCAAAATTCTGAAATACAAAACCAACTTTTTTTCTTGCATTAAACTCGTCTTTTTTTGTGCTTATGCCATCAATAATTACTTCTCCTTTTGTAGGCATTAAAAGTGCGTTAAAATGTTTTGCTAAAGTAGTTTTTCCTGAGCCATTAGCTCCAATTATCGCGGTAAAGCTGCCTTCCTCTATTTCTAAGTTTATATTCTTCAGTATAAATTCCTCTTCGTACTTGAAGTAAAGATTTTTTGCTTTTATCATTGAAATGAAAACGAGTATACAGCCAGATTTTTATCTGTTATCAATGTTAATCGGCTTTGTCTATTTGTTTTTTTTAACCCAATCATCTTGTATAATTGTGGTTTATCTATAGATATTGTTTTTATTTTTTTATTGTTTAACTTTATTTTGATTTTTGCTGGTTTGTTGTCTAGTGATTCAGCGACAAAATTTATTAGATTGCCTTTGGTTAATATTGTCAAAGAAGAATTATTTTTTAATGATTTGATGTATTCTTGTTTTTGAACCCATCCATCTAACCTTAAAATTTTTCCTTTCTTCCTTCCAAAATATAATGTAGGTAATTTACTATACTTTGGCTCTTTGTCAAAAATACTCTTTAATTTAATCTTCAGTTTTTTTTTAATTATATTTTCTAATTCTTTATAGTTTCCTTCGCCTATATGCTTGTATAGAATTTTTCCATCGCTAACTAAGATTTGTGTTGGCCAAAAATTTACCTTTAATTTTTTAATGAATCTTTTATTTTTATCAATTATTACTGGGATTCTTATGTTGTATTTTTTAAATGCTTGTATAATATTGTTAATATTTTTTTCAAATTCCCATTCTGGAGGATGGATTATTATTGTTTTTAAGCCATATTTTTTGTATTTTGAATAGATTTTATTAATATAATTTAATGATCTTAAACAATTCATACAGCTGTAAGAGAAAATATCAAGCAAAATAAGCTCACTCATTTGACGTATCTCTTAATGTCAATATTTTTGGCTATATATGATGCTAAAAGCAACTTTATAGTATCGCCTAGAATGAATGGCAATACCCAGCCAACAAGCAGTATATTCCATGTTGGAGTTGGTTTGACTACAAATCTTGCTTGGAGAACACCCATAAGATAAATAATCAAGGTGCCTGCAAACATGGCAAGAACAGTATCTAAAGAGACATACATTGTTTTCTTTGCATAAATAACAAGCAATACAAAAAAGAGCATTGCTATTATGCTCAATGCTACTATCAAAAACCTGACATTCTGCGTAACCTTTTCTAAGAAAGGAATTATGTTAATTTGAAAGATTGCGTCAAAAGCTACTATCAAAACTAAAATAAATGTCAAAGTGAAGGAAAAATACCTAATGAAAGCATTTAATTTCCTCTTTTGTGTCATATAGCCAATTACAAAAGCAGCAACAGGATAGCTAAATAAATAGCCGCCTGTAGGACCAAGCAAGGCACCAACTCCAGAACTTCCACCAGCAAAAACAGGCAAACCAATTGCTCCCAACACTAAATAGATTATCATTGCCAAAGCTCCATAATAAGCACCTAACATTGCTCCACTAAGCAAAACCATCAATGTCTGCAAAGTTATTGGTACTGGAGTAAATGGCAATGGTATTTTAAACCATGCAACAGCGCCTGTCAATGCAGCAAATAAAGCAGCAAAAACCATTCCTTTTAATTTTTCTTTTTCCATTTTAATTATTCAAGTATTGCCAAAATGTCTCCTCTGTTGACATTATCATCTTTCTTTACTTTTATTTCTTTTATTATGCCGTCTTTTGGGGCTGTAACATCATTTTCCATTTTCATTGCCATAAGTGTGAATAAGCTTTGGCCTTGCTTCACATTTGCTCCTTCTTTTATCTTTACATCGTAAATTATTCCAGGCAATGGCGCAATTATTTCAATTTTGCCTTCTTCAGCAGCATGTTTTTTATGCAACCTTTCAACAGCTGTTTGCTCAACATCTTTTTTTGTTTCTACTTCGTAAACATCACTGCCGCAATGAACAAGGATTTTGCCTTCTTCTGTTTCATCTAC
>CAZRRL010000004.1:25443-28509 GCA_964602555.1 uncultured Methanosarcinales archaeon
GGCATATTGCCATGCTTTTTAGCAGGCCTTTTCTCTCTTTTTGAAATCAACAATTCTAGGCACTTAATCAAAGCAATTCTTGTGTCTTTTGGTTCAACTATCATGTCAACTTTTCCAAGCTTTGCAGCAACGTAAGGGTTGAGATATTTTTCTGTGTATTGCTTGACTAGCTCGGCTTTGACTTTTTCAGAATTTTTGCCTTGCAACTCGTCTTTGTTAATAATATTAACAGCTTGCTCAGCACCCATAACAGCTATTTCAGCAATCGGCCATGCTACCACCTTGTCAAAACCCATATCTTTTGAAACTAAGGCAATATAAGCACCGCCAAAAGCTTTTCTTAATACAAAAGATATTTTGGGAACAGTTGCTTCAGAATAAGCATAAAGAACTTTTGCACCATGCCTTATTATGCCATTATGCTCTTGCTCTGTGCCTGGCAAATAACCTGTAACATCAACGATATTTACTAAAGGAATATTAAAGCAATCACAAAACCTTACAAACCTAGCAATCTTATCAGATGAGTTAATATCTAAGCATCCTGCTAATACTTTTGGTTGGTTAGCAACAATTCCAACAACATAACCATTAAGCCTTGCAAATCCTACAACACAATTAGGTGCAAAATCTGATTGCAATTCAAGAAAAGACTTTTTGTCAAATATTTCATCAATCACCTCTTTTATGTCATAAGTCTTTTTTGGGTCTTCTGGAACTAAGCTTTCAAGTTTTTTTGTGCTTCTTGTGGCGTTATCAGAAGTGAGGTAAGGAGGATTTTCAAGGTTATTTTGAGGAAGGTAGCTTAGCAAAACCTTAATCATGTCTAAGCATTCTTTTTCATTGTCAGCTATGAAATGAGATGTTCCACTTTTAGCAGCGTGTGAAGTAGTACCGCCAAGATCTTCAAAGCCAATTACCTCGCCAGTTACCGTTTTAATTACATCAGGACCTGTAATAAACATGTAGCTTGTTTTCTTAACCATAAAGATAAAATCTGTCAAAGCAGGAGAGTAAACAGCAATGCCTGCACAAGGGCCAAGCACAGCAGAAATTTGAGGAATAATGCCAGATGCTAATGTATTAAGCTGAAATATCTTGCCACCTGAATCGAGAGCAGCAACTCCTTCTTGAATTCTTGCACCACCTGAATCAAGCAAGCCAATGCATGGGCATCCTGTTTTTAAGGCGAGGTCTATAACATGAGCAATTTTTTTATTGTGAATTTCTCCCATTGAGCCACCCATAAAGGAAAAGTCCTGAGCATAAACATAGACTGGCCTTTTATTTATTTTACCATAACCTGTAATAACTCCATCCCCTGCTCTTTTTTTGGCCTCTAGCTCTTTACTTTGCAGCTCAGCAAAAGCATCTAGTTCAATAAAAGAATCTGCATCTAGTAAATACTTCAAACGTTCTCTGGCTGTTAGTTTGCCTTTCTTGTGCTGCAGTTCAGCAGCTTGCTTGTTATTCAGCAAATCTTTTTGCTTATTAAGAAACTCTTTAAGCTTATTAACCCCCATATACATAGCTTATACATGGCGGTTTAAAAAGTTTTTGGGAAATATATTCTGCATTATATATCTTCTAAATTAGTGATTTGCGTAAAAATTTGCTAAGGCAGAGAAGGATTTTTTTGGTATAATATGCCCTTTTATGTAAGCCTTTTCATGCCAATCGGGATAGACTTTTATAATATTAAAGCTTGCCGTATCCAAATCATAAAGTGGATTATCATCATCAGCTAGGTAATGAGTTTCAACAAATGTATAAACAAAAGCTCCATATAAGCCTTCTTGTGAAAAAATGTTCAATAAATCTAGTATGTACTTTGCTTGAACATTTTCATCTCTTATTGAGTTGCCTTTAATTTCTGGTCTTTGTTTATTCCAATCAACTATGTTGTAACTACTTCCACCTTTATTTTCAGCGCCTTTGTAACTTCCACAACCAAATTCAAGTATTGTTATAGGTTTTTTGAAATGTTTAAGTTCTCCTAGCTTTTGCCTGTAATTATTTCTGTTAGTTATATTTAAATAGTGATTTATGCCTATGATGTCGAATATACTCCAATCTACCTCTTCCCAATTGCCGGATGCATAAGTAATTTTACCTTTAAAGTACAATTTTATTTCATTAACAGCGATTCTTAAGAATGAGTTTAACATTTTATTAGGGGTATTGGCACCAAATATGCTCTTAAACAAATTTACTATGACATTTCCAATTAAATTATAACCTCTTTCTTGATAAGTATCACCTGGAACAAGGCCTTTCATGTCTAGAGTAAGTTCATTTCCAACAATAAAAACTATATTTTGATTAATTCTTCTTAACTTTTCTGCTTCTATCGCACAATTTTTTATGTAAACCAATATTTCATTCTCTGAACCATTAATAAGTCTCGGAGATAACCAAACTTGAAGTCCAAAGTTTAAGGCAATTTTTGAACATTCTATCAGTCTTTTAATATCCTCGCCGTAAATGCGGACAGCGTTACAATTCAGATCTTTTTTGATAACGCGAAGTTCTCGTTGCATTATCTCAGCATTCAATTCTGCTCGCGTTATAAAAGTTGGTGTATATCTTGTGCCAACGTCATAACAAATACCTTTTATTGATAATCTGGAATTAGGTTTTTTTATAAGTTTTTGTGAGGATAAGTCAGATACTCCTAATTGTCTAGCAGTTCCAGCAATGGCTGCTCCTGCAGCAATAACTGAAGCAGTTTTAAGAAAGTACCTTCTTTCTCTGAATTTTTTGATGTAACTTATTATTTCTAATATTTCCTCGTCATTAATAGAATGTAGCCCAGATTTTTTACGAAATTCCTTATCACCTTTTACAAAGGCTTTTAAATTCTTAGTAAATAATTCATCTTCTTTAAGATTTTCTGAAAAAGCTTTGACAATAGGATGCTCCTCAAAATATTCCCAATTAATTTTTTTTAATATGCCTTTGCCCATTAGGCTTTTCTAGCTTAAACCAATATATAAAATGTTTGAAAATCTTAGAACAACTTAAACCCTTTGCTTTCTTTTGTGCCTATGATGCCACCTTCAACAA
>CAZRRL010000005.1:0-22975 GCA_964602555.1 uncultured Methanosarcinales archaeon
GTGCAATTGCTTATTTATTGACTGCAACAATAATTGCAGTTTTGTTTGCTTGGATAATAAACCTTATTTTTTAATTTTTAAAATTTTTAATTAATGCATTAAAAAATAAAATAATGATAGCAAATAAATCAAATATAAAAAATTACTTAAAATCAAAATGGCCAACTGGATTTATTTTGTATTAATATCGCAGTTTATATGGGCAGTTTGTGTTGTTATAGATAAGGTTGTAATTTCAAAAAATCATATAAAAAATCCTGCTGTTTATATTGTGCTGAATGGCTTGATGAACATATTTCTGATTTTTTTATTGCCGTTTGTTAGTTTTGAGCCATTAAAGTTGATAGACTTTTTAATTGCTTTATTTGCTGGAATTATGCTTAGTGCAGCTGTAACTATTTACTATAAAGCAGTTCAGTATGACGAAGTGTCAAGGATAAAGGTTATGGACCAAATGACGCCTATTTTTGTCTTGATTTTTTCTTTTTTATTTTTGGAAGAAATTTTAACAAGAAATCATTTGATAGGATTTTTATTGCTGCTTGGCGCTGGCATAATTATCTCATACCAAAAAATAGAAAGTAAATTTAAGCTAAGCAAAGCATTCTACTATATGCTTATTTCCACATTTTTAGCTTCTTTTTACTATATATCTGCAAAGCATATTTTTAATGTGACAAGTTTTTGGAGTGCTTTTCTTTGGCTGAGGCTAGCAAGCTTTAGTGCATTATTTGTTTTGTTTGTCCCTTCAATAAGAAAAGAAGCTTTTCAAACATTTAAGAACATGAAAAATAAGGTAAAAGGACTTCTTGGATTTAAGATGATGATTGACTTTTCTGCTTTTATTTTTGCAGGCTATGCCATATTAAATGGACCCATATCCCTTGTGACAGTTTTAGGAAATTCAATAAATCCATTGTTTGTTTTTGTATTTACTTTGTTTATATCAATTTATTTGCCAAAAATTGTTAAAGAAGAAACGGATAAAAAGTCTATTTTTACTAAGGTACTAGCTATAGTTTTGATAATAATTGGCATTATTTTTATCAATTCATAATTCCGAATAAAAATGCTTAAATAATGCTCCAAAAAACTAACAAAAAACCAAAAATTTATATACAAGTTAACAATTGTTAAGTATGTAAAATGACAGAGCTAAATCAACAAGAGCAACAAGCTTCTAAAAAGTATTTGATTCAGCATGACAGGCCTAATTGCATAGGGTGTGCTGCATGCGCTGCTGTTGCACCTGACTTTTGGACAATGCATGAGGACGGCAAATCCGACATTGTTGGCTGTAAAAAAAGAGACGATGAATGGGAAGAGCTTGACATTGAGGAAAAAGACTACCAAGTAAATAAGGAAGCATCTGATTCATGCCCAGTTAACGTAATACACATAATAAACAAGGAAACAGGAGAGAAAATAATTTAAATTACTTTATTTCTTAATTATGGATGAATAAATGTCCTGAGTGTGGCTCTAAAAACATAAAACATTATAATTACTTAGGGATCAAAGCGATAAAATGCAATAATTGTGGCTTTGATGAAAGCTCTGCATATGAAGTTTATCCAGAGCAAAAAACAAGCCAAAAAGCAAAAGGAAAATATACAATTTATAAAAAAGGTGGAAGTCAAAGGACCATTAAAAAAAGATAAATTTATAAGCGTCTATTAGAAATAATAAAGCATGCTATTGGATTTTTTTAAAAGAGATGAATTCAAAGAATTTTATAGCAGAAGTAAAAGATTAAGAAGGTTAATAAATCTTGTACAAAATGAGTTTCTTATTGAACATTTTATTGAGCTAAGAGCGCATTTAAAAAAGATTAGGAAATTGATTTTGGTAATAGCTGATTTGTTTGAAAAAGAATACAAAAAAATAGAATTAATCGACGAACCAAAATTTAAAAAAACATTAGAAATAGAGGCTTTGGAACTGCAAAATAATCTAAAATATTTAAGTTTGTTAAATCTTAAGGCTATAGATATTATTGAGTACATACTTAAGATTAGAGTTAATGAGAAAATAAAAAATGAAAAAAATCAACTAGGTTCAATCATAAACGATATGATCTATGTTATAGAAAAAATTAAAAAGCAAGCTCAAGGATTGGAAAGTTTGTATAACGAAGCTCGAGAAGAAACCGACAAAAAATTACCAATAAAGGCTCAAGCAATTACATTAACTGGCAAGCTTGGTAATGGATGGAGTCTAAACCGAAATATTCAGCCTGTCATCAATGCTTTAGGCGGTAGAGTAGAACCAACGCATGGTGGACAACACCCTTATAAAATAATATTGCCAGGGTATAAAATACCATTAGCTGCATCTACCCCTCCACAAGCATTAGTAAAAGAAGTTAGTAATGCAACTCGAATGAAGCCAAATGTGATTGTTAATAGTTTTAACAAAGGGAGATTAATTGCTCTCTAATTGTTTGTTTGAAAAAAATATCAAGCAAAGGTGTTTTTATTGAACATCAAATCAATAGTCAATAAAATTACAATTTACCAATATATGATTTCTTTTTTGATTATTCTAACTTTTGTTAGTGTATTTTTTTATGATTTTGGAATGAAAGCTTTAATTCCTGTTGTCATAGCTGTTTTGACAACATCAATTCTTGATTTAGCAATTGATTATTTTAAATTTAAGACTTTGGGATTTCCATATTCTGCATTTATCTCTGGCTTATTTATAGGGGGCTTATTAACACAAAATTTGCAATGGTATGTTTATGTATTGGCTGGGGCAATAGCAATCATTTCTAAGCATTTAATTAAAATACAACAAAAACACATATTTAACCCAGCTAATTTTGGTGTTCTATTAGTATCAATTATTTTCGGTGCAACACACACATGGTGGATTTCTTCTCCTTTAATTTTGGTGTTAATTTTTGGCATTTTCATAATCTGGCGCTTGAGAAGGATTGATATGTCAATCAGCTTTTTGGTTAGTTATTATTTAATCAATTTAATTATAGAAATTGCAAAAGGTGCACAATTTTCAGAAATTTATTTTGCAATAATCAATGGCGGAGTTATTTATTTTTTCTCAATGTATATGTTAATAGAGCCAAAAACACACCCAAATGAAAGAAAGCAAAGAATTGTTTATGGAATTTTAGTTGCTTTATTATTTATTATTTTTCAATTTTTGATTCCAATACATGATTTGCCTTTGGCATTTGCCATTGGAAATATTTTTGTTCCATTGCTGAATAGATTCAAATTTGAGTTTAAGAAGAAAGAGATACAAACAATTGTTACGAGTTGATTGTTTTGGAATTTTAATGGGCCCAAGGGGATTTCAATTCAGGAAACTCAAGCGCCTTGACTTAAGTTTTCCCCTGACCCCCTGATTTCTTCTTGCCTTAAGAGTCAGGTGCTCTAAGCAGGCTGAGCTATGGGCCCAACAAATAATAAGAAAAAAGTAAGGATATTTAAAGATATCACAAAGCTTTTCTTAATACTAACCAAAAATCAGTTGCGATGTATTTTTTATTGAGTCTAAAAGCTGGCTCTTGAACTTTTCTTAATTTAATTACTTTGAATTCTTTATAAAAATTCAGTAACTCTTCTTTATCATAATTTTTTTGAAATTTCCCATTAGGCCATATTGTACTATTTACTTCCTTGGATGGACTTTTTTTGAGTAGCTCCTTTTGAAATTCATCTTCATTTGAAACAACTGTGACAAGAGCGTAACCATTTGGCTTTAAAGTTCTGAACAATTCTTTTTTATAGATATTTCTGCCATTTTTTGTTTCTATATCTATAGAAGAAAAACAATCTATAGCTACATCAAAAAAATTATCTGAGAAAGGCCATCTATTCTCTATTTCACAATAATACAAATGAATTTTATCAGAAACCCTGTTCTGTAAGGCTAGCCTTCTAGTTTGATTCAAAGCATTCTTGATATAGTCCATTCCATAAACATCAAATCCTTTCTGAGCTAAATAGATAGCATTCCTTCCTTTTCCACAGCCTATATCAATTACTTTAAGTAATTGTTTAATGTTATTTTTGTTGAGAAATTTAACAAACCAAATAACAGCACTTTGTGGTTCATCAAATGCAATTGAAGGAATATAGACTGCTTTTTTGTGCTCTTCTTCCCATATTTTTTGTTGAAGTCTCATAATCACATCATCTTCAATTTACCACTTACTTTGTCAATCTTCTCTTCTAAATCAGGTCCTATGCCTAAGCAAGTTATAGTTCCTGGCTCTAAGACGGTTCTTCCAGCATCTTTTATTAGAGCAGTTTTCAAACCAATGTTTTCTGCCATTTCTTCGTACTTCAATAATTCTTCTTCATCCTTAACCTTCAAAACAACCTTTTTTGCACCTTCTTTTCTCCATAATGCAACAATTTTTTTGTCAGATTTGAGTGTTGCATCTACTGAAGCATGAGCTACTTGTGCATGTGTTTTGCCTGTAGGCATTTTTAAATCCTCTCTTACCAAAATTACTTGTTTGTATGGCATTTTTGATTGGTGATTTTATAATTATTTTAATTGAAATTAATTTAAATTTTCAATCCCATTCGGCAAAATTTTGTGCGCCTCGGCATTCAGGAGTAGAGCTTGCTTTCCTTTGTGCTCCTCCTCGGCGCCAATTTATTTGACACAGTCAGGCTTACTTTCCTGAGCTGGTAGCTGAACGCGAGCATGCGAGAACGCTCGCATGCAACTTTCCAATATAGCGATTGCAGATGCTGGGAAGCGATGTGTCTTTTGATTTTTTATTGATAAATTGTTTTTTATTTTCATTATTTTTAATTTTTATTGAATTTTATTACTTATTTTTAATACTTTTCTGTATAGTTAAATGTTGTAATCACTTAAGCTTACTAAACAATCTTTATATATTTCTAAATCTTCCTAATCAAATATGGAAAGGTTAAAGGAAAAAGGTACATATTTTGAGGGTTCTGACAAAAAATATCCTGATATAGACTTGCCAAGGTGGATGCTACAAATAGAGGAAGAAGACTAATTTTAAATTGTGAGTAGTTCGTCGTCTAGATAAATAGTCGGGTTCTTAAACACTTGGTCTAAGTGGATTATTGCATAGATGTTGCCACCAAACCAATAATTAGAGCCTATGCCTATATGAGCTGTTCCAAGGGTTTTGTCATCAACAATCATTGCGCCAATTATAGAAGCTTTAGGGTTCAAACCAATTCCAAGTTCACAAATTCTTCTTACATTGCCAGGGTTTTTTGCAATAGATGCTGCCCATTTCAAAGTGTTTTCAAGCTGCTTTGCCTCTTCTTGACCTTTAATATCTACAATATCACCATCTTCTATAGTTAATTCTACAGGTTTTCTAATCAAAATTGTATGCTCGTGAGTTCTTGAGCTGCCATCAATAACAACCTTGCCTTCTATTCTTTTTCCATTAGGAGGAGCATAAACCTCGCCTGCTGGTAAATTTCCGCCTGTGCCAGGCATTGTGTAGTTGCCGTCAGCTGCAATAGCCTTTATTCCGCTTTTGTTGTAGTACAAGTCTGTGCCTGCAGGTGTTGTTATGTGGATTTCTTTTGCATTTTCCAGCTTTTGCCTTATTTTTTCGTGTTGTGTTTGTAATGGCTTGTAGTTAACGTCAATAGCTTTCAATATTAAATCTATGTTGCTTGTTGCTAAATCACCTAAACTCATCGCAGAAATAAATCGATGTTGCTTTTTTGCAACCCATCTTCTGAAGCTTTTGCCAAGCTCTTTTATGTTGCCTAGCTTATCTGACATATTCAAAATAACTATGTTACCTGTCTTTAAGTCGGATAAGCTATGTATTACGTCATCATCAGAAATGTCACCTCTTGATTTAATACCTTGCAAAATTAATTTTGCATCAAGCTTAAGTTGCTCAGCTGCGAGATAATAAGCGCCTGACAAAACTGCAGCTACATTTCTGTTTTCATAGCCTGTATCGCCAATTATCAATAATTTCTCATCTTTCACTGCCAAGCAAGGCGTAAAGACTTTCTTTAAAGAAGATGAAATATTAAATGTCATATCATAAAGATTATGGTTTTTAAGCCATTTCAATGATTCAAGTGTTTCCATCAGTTTTTAGATGTAGAAGTTTGTTTTTAAAGTTTTTGAAATTAATTTTGTACACTCAGTATTAATTTATTAATTTTGAAAATACAAAATATGAAACCCATTTACTGAAAAGTGATGTGGGTACCAATCATATTAAAATTTTTTGATACAGTATATTCTGTTGTATAGTAATGTTTTTATACTAATCAAATTAAGAAAATTTATGCAACTCTTGCTCAAAATTATAATTTATGTTGTATTATTCCTTATAATTTTCTCGTTATTCACATTTTATATGTCAATAAACCCACAAAAAATAATTACAAACTTAAAACCTTCTGACTTAGGTTTAGAGTATGAAGAAGTGACTTTCAAAAGCATTGATGAAATTAAGTTAAGTGGATGGTTTATGCCAAACAACAAAACGAAGTCAGCAATTATAGTGATGCATGGCTATCCTGCCGATAAAGCAAACCTTCTTGGCACAGCAGAATTTCTAGCCAGAGAATTTAATGTGTTCTTATTTGACTTCAGAAGTTTTGGCAAAAGTGAGGGAAAACATACCACAGTAGGTTTTCTCGAAAAAAATGATTTAGTAGGCGCAATTAAATATCTAGAAGAAAATTACAATATAACAAAAATTGGGCTTTATGGTTTTTCATTAGGAGGCGCAGTTGCTTTGATGACAAATCATAATAATGTAAAAGCAATTGTAACTGACAGCGCATATGCAAAATTGAGCCATATGGTTAAGCATATGTACAGAATATTTTTTATTTTTAAATACCCTTTGACTTATTTAACAAAATTATATGGAATTTTATTTTTAAAAATAAATGTTGATGATGTAAATCCAGTTGATAATATAAAAAACATTAAAGTTCCAATATTGCTTATACATGCAGAAAAAGACTCCCAAATTCCTATTAATGAAGCTTATTTATTGCATGATGCAAACAAAAAAGCTCAGCTTTGGATTATTGAAAATGCAGACCATGGAATGACTCATTCAATTAATCCTATGCAATATGAAGATAAAGTTATTAAATTTTTTAAGGACAATATTAAGTAATTGGTTATCTAATTTCAGTCAAAAGTGATTATTTTTTAATTTTAATACCCTTTCCCAAACAAAGCCCAGAATTTAGCTTCTGCATTGCATTGCACACACTTGCCTTTAGCAGTTTTTTGCTCAAATGGAACACATCTGCAAGTTGCACCTTCTGTTTTGTCTTTAATCCAGTCTTCGCATTCACTTTGACCACAAAATAATGCTTTAGCCATCTTCATATCTTTAATGACATCAATTAAGTCATTAAAATTATGCACGTCAACAATGCTTTTAGTTAAATAGCCCTTTGCCTTTTTGAATAGATTATTTTGTATTTCATCTAAAATTTGCTCTACTTTCTTTTCTAAGTCTTTAACTTTAATTGTAATTTTCTCGTTATTATCCCTTCTTACCAGAACAAGCTGCTCAGCTTCAACATCTTTTGGGCCTATTTCAATCCTCAATGGAGCACCTTTTAGTTCCCATTCATTGAATTTCCATCCTGGTGTGTAACCATCTCTGTCATCGAGCTCAACAGTGTAATTTTTAGCTTTCAATTTTTTAACAATTTCTTTGGCTTTGGCAATAACAGCTTCCTTGTTTTCTTTGAATACAATAGGAACAATAACAATATGAATAGGAGCTATTTTTGGCGGCAACACTAATCCTTTGTCATCACCATGCGCCATTACAATTGCACCAATTGTGCGGGTGCTTAGACCCCAAGATGTTTGCCAAGCATATTTTTCCTTCTCATCTTTATCTAGAAACTTTATTCCAAATACTTTTGAGAATTTCTGGCCTAGCATATGTGAGGTGGCCATCTGCAAAGCTTTGCCGTCTGGCATAAAAGCTTCAACAGTTGTTGTGTAATCTGCCCCAGCAAATTTTTCCTTGTCTGTTTTTTTGCCAGCAATAACTGGAATTGCCATATAATTTTCAATCATATCAACATACTCAAAAAGTTGCTGCATTACCTCTTTTTCTGCTTCTTCCTTAGTAGCATGAGCTGTGTGACCTTCTTGCCATAGAAATTCGCGAGTCCTTAAGAATGGCTTTGCATGCTTAAATTCCCATCTTACAACTGAGTTCCATTGATTTAATAACAAAGGCAAATCTCTCCACGACCTTATCCATTTTGAAAAGCTTTCATACATAATAGTTTCTGATGTTGGCCTTATTGCTAATTTCTCATTTAGCTCTGTGTCGCCTGCTTTTGTAACCCATGCCACTTCTGGCGAGAATCCTTCAACATGCTCTGCTTCTTTTCTTAGCAGACTTTCAGGAATGAACATAGGGAAATAGCAATTTTTATGTCCTGATTTCTTTATTTTGTCATTAAAAATTTCTTGTATTTTTTCCCAAATAGAGTAAGAATTTGGTTTGAAAACTATGCAACCCGACACTAAGGTGTAATCAATCAAATCAGCCTTCATAACAACTTGGTTGTACCACTCATTAAAGTCTTCTGATTTTTTTACAGTCAATCCAAGCTGTTCTTCTTTTTGTTCCATACAACTAAGCACTTTTAAATTGTTTATAAAGATTTTGAATATCTTAACATTTTATCTTGATATACACACCTAAATTGTAAATGGGGCTGCGGAGACTTTCAGAAGCAAATAGCTTTTTTTGAACTCCGACCACGAGGCTTCTCAAAAATAAATTTACCCGAACCCCGGATACTAGCCAAGTTATACTACAGCCCCTTATTGCAAAATCAGTTGACACTTTGTGCGACTTCCTTCGGAAGTCCCACAATATAAACTAAGCTAGAAAAATAATTACAAACACGGAAGATAACCAACTCTTTGCATAATTTTGCAGTATTCCGAATGAATATTTATTTTTTATTATTATAATGTTGCAGCTATGTTTACGATACCCTTAGCAATAAACTCAACTGCAATTGCCGCCAATACAATCCCCATACTTCTTGATATTACATTACTCCAATGCTCTCCTAATATTTTATATAATTTCAAAGAATGCACTAATATTAACCATGTTGCCAGCAAAGTTAAAAATGCTGCAATTACTGTTACTAAAGTGCCATTCTCCTTAACCAAAATAATTGTTGTGGTAATTACACCAGGTCCCGTTAGCAATGGCGTGCCAATTGGAACGCTTAAGTCGGCATTGTGAGATTTTACAAATCTGAGAGGCATTCCAAAAACATATAATATACCAATAATCAACAATATTATGCCGCCAGCAATCTGAAAACTGTTTAGGTTTATGCCAAAAAGATCAAATATCTGAAGGCCAAGAAACAAAAAAAGAAATAAAAGTACACCAGCAACAAAAATGGCCCTGTCAATATTTTTCTTTACTTCTTTTATAGGATCACCTTTTGTCAAATTTATAAATATAGGAAGATTTCCAATAGGATCCATTATAACAAACAAGGCAATAAATGCTTCAACTAAACCTTCCATTTTGTTGTACTTTGTTTATTTTTTATTTTAAACATCAAAATTCCACTATTCTCAGAATGGTGGTTTAGTAAACTAAACCACAAATTTATTCGTGGAATTTTGAGTGTGCTCAAAAACCACTGGTCAATGCAAGTGATAATGAAGCTTTCGCTTCATGCCACCGGTCTATGACGGTGGTTTTTGACATTGCAAAATATGTTATAAGCACTTACTGCAGCAAATAAAATTGCAATAATTGACAAAGCATAGTTCTTTATATTGATTGAGTAAATTGCAAATATTAGCCCTATTGTCGTTAAAATTGAATAAACATATGCTTTTGCAGTGAACTTTTTCATTTAGGACTTAAGATTTTTTCTTGTGTAACAACCTTTTTATTTGACATTTTGGGAGTACTCTTTTTTATAGATCCGCCTTTTTTTTGGAAGTAAAATGAACAATGAAATACCAACAACTATTATTGTGTATATAATTGAATACCTTACTATATCAGAGGCGTCTACTGCTTTATAGGCATAAATAACAAGACTTGCCATCCCAGTAAAAAATAGTATAGGTGCTAAGATATGATAGCCCATTTTTTCTGTATGAAAATAAACCGCTGAAATTAAGAAAAATGAAACAACAGTTATAAACAAAAAGACAACGACAATGTTCATGTACCTTATGCTTTCAAAATGTATTGTAGAATAGATTGATATGTACATTGTAAATAAAAATGCAGCTAATATAGAAACATAATAAAACCATTGAGGCTTCACTTCTTTTTTTGCTTCCATTGATGTTATTTTTTAAATATTAATATTTAAACCTATTGAAAATGCAAGCATTTTCAGAGGTTTAAATTCGAAAAATCCTTGATTTTTCTTTATTTAAACCTATTGATTTTGCTTAGACTCATAGTTGCTAATTATTTTCTCAACAACATTTTTTACATTGTTAGATGATATAGCAAATCCTAGGCTTTCAAAACCACCAATTTTAAAGTTATTTATTCCTATTATCTCGCTTCTGATATTTATAAGTGGACCGCCAGAGTTGCCAGGGTTGATTGGAACGTCGGTTTGTATATACTTTAAATTATTTTGTAATGTTCTTAATGCACTAACAATGCCTTCAGTTACTGTAAAAGATAAGCCAGCTGGATTACCAGCTGCAATAACCTTTTCTCCGACTTTAACCTCATCAGAGTCGTCAAATTCAAGAGCCTTTAAATCAGGAGCATTAATTTTTAAAACAGCAATGTCCGATGTTGTGTCATAACCTGCAATAACATTCACATTATAAGTCTTTCCAGAATAGGTTGTTACTCTAATAATAGATGCACCATCTATAACATGCACGTTAGTTACTATGTAACCTCTTGTGTCAACAATTACACCACTACCTTGGCCAAGATTAGTGCGTACACTTACAACAGACTGCAAAACATCATCTACAATGCCGGAAAAATCAGCGCTTTGCACTCTAATGTTTTTCAACTCATCTTTTAACTCATTCAATTTTATGCTGCTTTGCTGCTCTATCTGATCAATTAAGTTAGACAATGTTTTTATCTCTTGCTGGTTTTGTTTTTTAAAATTTTGAAGGCTTGTATCAATAAAATCAATTTGCGATGATAAGTTAGAACCTAGAATTATAATTTGATTTTTTAAGGCCTGTTGTACGCTAAGCAAATTTTTTGCCATCTGCTGGTTTAAATCAGAAATTTTGGTTTCATAATCTTGCCTTATCAGTTTTATATTGTAGTTTACATAATAAAAAAGACTCCCAATTAAAATCAAGATTGAGACTACAATTAAAATATTATTTTTAGTCTTTTTCTTTAACATTTTATTCCTTTACTTTGTATTCAACATCAATATAGCCTTTTTGCTTACTTTGTTTTGCACCTTTTTTAAAATTTTTCCAAAAAAATTTTTTATCTAAGTTACGCAATTTAAACATTGAGATTAAGAAAATCAACAAAGCGAATGAAACAATTAACAATATAATCCCTAATGATAATGCTATTAACCCACCTATAATAATTAAATACCATTTTGATATAAAAGCTAGCAAAGCCCAGCCTTTGTCTTTTGAATAAAGAAATATAAAATACACTACAATAAGGCTGAATATTGTGCCAAATCCAAAACTCCATCTTTTTTGAAGCATCTATTCTTCTACAAAATTTTGCTGTATGAAAGAAGCCATTTGTTTGTTTTCAGCCGCTTCATAGGCTTTTGCAGCTAGCTTGTAGTTCTTTGATTGTATGCATAATACAGCTGCGTTATTAAGCCTGTGCTTGTTTTTTGTTGGTATAAAGCAAAGCGTTGCTAGCTCTATTTTGTTTTCAAATAAAAATGAGTCACCAATTTTTATTAATCTTTCAGTAGCATTTGCTTTTGAAAATATTTCAATTGCCTCCACAAACTTATTTTGTTTGTAAAGTTTTTCTCCGACATCGCTTAAGATTTTACTTCTTGCATCTTCATCGAGCATAGACATGTTTACTGAATTTATGCCGTCTTTTAGTATTTTCTCAACAATAGGATGTTCCATAATTCACTTTATATAAACTGATTTATTTAAAGTTATCGTAACCAATTGATAATAAAAAATATAAAGCTATGTAGATAATTTTATATATTCCTGTTTATTACCTGCAGTTCAAATATGTTTTGGTGGGAACATTGGCTATAGAGGAAAAATTGTAGTACATTCTGTGCATAAAGTGCCTGAGCATATAAAATCTGGAGAGCTGGAAAGGTTGAGCTTATGCTTGTTCTTTAATGGTTACACCTTAGTGGAACAAGACAGAGAACTGAGAGAAATCTGTTGTTATGACGACACAAAGATTATTAAAATTGTTGGCACTACATCATTTTTTAAAATTAAGGATATTATTGACTAGGGTCGCATAGAAGCTCTTGAATATGAATCTTCCTCTCCTTTTGGCAGGACAATAGAAGAAATCATTGCAAATATGAAATTACATACCACTTCTTGTGGTGTCTGTTTTAACCAATATAAAAGCTGGGTCGAAGCTACTGCATTTTTATATTTTCGTAGTGAGTATACAAAATTTAAAAAGATGGATATTAAACCAGTAGAGGGGTTTGAGGCAAGATTTATTAGATATTGTAAAGAATTTGATTATCTAGGTATATTAAGTTAAAGAAAAACGAGCCTGCAGGGACTTGCGATGCGTAGCGTCGCTCGCTTGCCGCAATTCGAACCCCGATTTACCGGTTTCTAACCAAATGCGAACGAAGTGAGCACTCGCAACTTTATGTTGCGCAAAGTGTCAACTGATTTTGCAGTTGGTCCGAAGCCGATCGCACTATCCTTTATGCTACAGGCCCAGAATTATTTTATTTTATTAAATATTTAAACTTATTCAATGAATAAAAATAAAGAATTAAATTTACCGACTTCTGCTTAGTGTTATTTCAATTGTTGAAACTCTTACGTCTCTTCCTTCGTCGTTTTTGAAGCCTTCTGAGTCGATTTTTATGTTGCTAACTGCTACTGCATTTTCTAAAAACCTCTTCGATGATACCTCTGCAACGTCAACAGCCCTGCTAATAAACTTACCACGGGCTTTTATCACAACATCATCTGCGTTTTTGGTTGTGAACTGCATCACTACTCCAGTCACATAGTTCATAAAAGGCTTCCCGCCAATAAAAACATTGTTGTCGTTCATTTTATACCCCCATCATTAGTTCAGTTAGTTGACAATGAGTATTACTAAACCCCAAAAATTCAACTAGTATAGGTAAACTGTATTTAAATGTTTTGGAAAAATATAAAAAATAATAATCACATCTTAACAATCTTTACCCTTAGCACTTTCCTACCTTGAACATCTTCCATTATGAGCTTAAAATTCTTATAATTTATAACTTCATAGGGTTTAGGAGCTCTTCCAAGAGTTGTGATTATGAAGCTGTCCAAATCAACAAAATCTGCCTCTTTGAGTGTCATGCCAGTTTTTGAATTAACTTCCTCAATTTCTGTGCTTCCCTTTACTATCCATTCATTTTTGGATATATGCATTATGTAAGGATTCAATCTGTCGCTTTCATCGATAATCTCACCTACAATCTCTTCTAATATATTTTCTATAGTGACTAAACCGACAACATGCGCTTTATCGTCTATTACAATCGCCATATGCTGTTTGCTGCTTTGAAACAAGCGAAGCATTGCATCCATTTTTTTATGTGCAAACACAAACAATGGCTTTTTCATAATCTGTTTTACAGTAACATCAAATTTTCCTTCTTTTACAAACTTTAGCATATCTTTTAAGTATAAAATTCCTGTGATATCATCTTTATTTTTTTCATAAACAGGCAACCTAGAATACATCTTAGTAGTAGGAAGCTGAAGCACATCTTTAATTTGCATGTCAGAGCTTACTAGAACCATGCTTTTTTTCCTTGTCATCACATCGCCCACAGTTGTACTCTCAAAATCAAAGACGCGTTGTATCATCTTCTTTTCCATCTCTTTTATAGAGCCTTCCTCTTCACTTGCCTTAACTATGGTCTCAAGCTCTTCTTTGGTTATTATTGATATCTTCTTGGTGCCTATCAATTTATTGACGCCTTTAAGGAAATATTCAAGAATTTTTATCAATGGATAGATTGCCACGCTTAAATACCATATTACAGGCGCTACTATTGGCGCTAAAACCTCGTTGTTATTTGCCCCAAGTGATTTAGGTGTAATGTCACCAAAAAATAATATAAGAAAAGTTGCTATGCCAGTAGCTATTCCAATTGCATTGCTTTTGAACAATTCTATTGCAATAGATGTCGTTATTGCAGCAGCAGCTGTATTAACTAAGTTGTTCCCCACAAGTATAGTAGATAAAAGAATTTCAGGACTGTCTTTCAATTTTTTGATGTAATCTGCACCAAATTTTCTCTTTTCAGCCCAATGCCTAACTTTGAATTTGCTTAATGACAACAATGCTGCTTCTGACATTGCAAAGAAAGCAGACAATGCTAGCATGATAAACAACAGAATATATTGATAGTAGATTGCCATTTTTGACATAATTTTTATTTGATTAAAATTCACATTTTTTCCAAAACGCTAAAAAATCCTTTGGATTTTTGGCGTCCCGAAAAAATTACATTTTTTCAAGGACACCAATTCCTAATAAATTTAAACCATTCTTTATGACTTGCTTTATAGCATTTATCAACAATATCCTAGCGTCTTTTATTTTTTCTTCTGCTTTTAAGACTTGATGTATGTGATAATATTCATTGAATTTTTGGGCTAATGAATAAAGATAATTTGCAATTAAGTGGGGCCTTAATTCGTTTGTTGCTTTTGCCACAACTTCTGGAAAATTAAAAAGAAGCTTAAGCAACTCAGTTTCTTCTTTTTCATTTAACAACGCAATATTAGCTTTCAGATTGATTTTTTTGTTTTTCTTTAGAATACTGGATATTCGAGCATAAGCGTATTGTATGTAAGGAGCTGTCTCGCCTTCGAATGAAAGCGCTTGTTGCCAATCAAAAATCACATTTTTTTCAGGGCTCACTCTTAAAACCCCATATTTTACAGCACCATAAGCAATTACCTTAGCAGCTTTTTCTTCTACTTTGTCGTATCTTCTCTTTAATTCTTCACTCGCTTTGTTTATAGCTTCTCGCATAAAATCTTCTAATAACACAAGGTTGCCTTTCCTTGTTGACATTTTTCCTTCCTGCAATAGCACAAATGAGTAATGAACCACTCTTGGTGGTTTCAGCTCAAGCTCTTTAAGTACAGCTGCTATTTGTTCTTGATACAATTTTTGATCCTCTCCAAGAACTATTATATTCTCTCCTTTTTTTAGTTTATCAAGATTGTATGCAATGTCCCTTAAAGGATAAAGCGATGTTCCATCACCCCTCGTCAAAACCAATACAGGCACTTTCATTCCAAGCCCATAACCTTTTTGATCAAGAACCCATCTGTTAAAGCCATCGATAAACAATTTTCCTGTCTTCTCAAGCCTTTTTAACACTTCCTCAGTTTTTTTGTCCCACAAATATTTTGACTCGTAATCAAAAAAATCATATTTTATGCCAAGCTCAGAAAGAATTTTTATTTGACCCTTAACACAAATGTTTACTATTTTTTCAAATTTGTTTTTTATTTTTTTATTGCCTTTTTCTAGCTCATACAACAATTCTAATATTTTTTTTTCTAAACTTGTATCTTTCTCAATTTTTTGATTTATTTCAATATATATCTTTAATAAGTCACTGAAGCTAATATTTTGTCTTCCATCAGCTCCTAAAACAAGCATTGCTATCTGCTTGCCAAAATCATTAATAAAATAATGCACCCCAACATTATACCCTTGGAACCTTAGAATTCTTACAATTGCATCTCCAATTAATGCATTTCTTGCTCTGCCAACATGAGGGCTTGCATTTGGGTTTATGCTAGTGTGCTCTACTAAGACTTTTTTTCCTTTGCCAATTTGAGAAGAGCCATAAGTACTTTTTTGATTTAAAATTTTCTTAATGGTATTTTGAGCTATTTTACCTTTATTTATAAAAAAATTTAGATACGACCCAATTACTTGCACTTTCTCAACAAAATTATCTGGTTTGAACTTTTTGCTTAATTCCTGAGCTATATCATTAGGCGACCTTTTCCATTCTTTTGCTAAGGTAAAGCACGGAAAAGCATAGTCACCCATATCTGTGTTAGGAGGTACTTCTAATTCTATACTTTCAAGCTTTGTCTCTTTTTTAAGAAAATTGATTATTGTTTCTTTAAATTCATCCATGAGAATTAATTAAAAACATTATGATATAAATGTTTCGATTAAAAAATTTTGTTTTAATTTAATGTTTATGTTTTATTTGATTTTTTTCATATAGATAATTTATTTTATTTTTTATTTGAATTTGTCGATATTTTAGAATTAAGATACAAAAATTTTATTCAATTAATATTGTTAAAAATTAATTTTCGTTTACAAATTTATATTTTCCTTTACTTTTAATGTACCGAATCAAATCTTTTATACTAACAATCTTTAAATCATATTTTTCAGCAAATCTTCTTAACTCTGGCATTTTGGCCATTCGTCCATTTTCACCAATTATTTCACAGATTACAGCAGCAGGATAAAGCTCAGCTAACTTTGCCAATTCAATTGCAGCTTCGGTATGCCCAGGTCTATTTTTTAATCCATTTACATCACACCTCAAAGGAAATATATGGCCAGGCTTAACTAAATCGCTAGGCTTTGTTTTTTTGTTAATTAATGCTTTTATTGTTTTTGCCCTGTCAAAAGCAGAAATTCCTGTAGTTGCGCCTTTTTTGGCATCAACAGAAATTGTAAAAGCGCACTTTGTAAATTCTGTGTTTATCTTTGTCATTAATGACAATTTTAATTCATCAAGCCTTTTGCCCAGCACCGGCACACACACAAGACCACGAGCATTCTTAATCATAAAATTAATCTTTGCTGGAGTTACTCTCTCTGCTGCAAGCACTAAATCTGCTTCGTTTTCACGATGTTTGTCATCTACAACAATCACAAATTTGCTTTTTTTAAAGTCACTGATAGCTTTTTCAATGCTTGAGAAGGTCATTTTGCATAAATTATAAAATTTGTAGTTATAAATAAGCTTCAATAAGCATGTCCTTTCCTATTTTTCTAGTTACAGGGTTTTTTAGATTAATTGCTTTATCAATTTTTTTTATTCCCAGATTTCCAATAGCTCCTAGGCCATTGCCAATAATTTTTGGAGCAGCAAATATAAGCACCTTGTCAACTATGCCTTCTTTTATTGCAGAGCTATTAAGCTCTGAACCACCTTCAATCATTATGCTAGTTACTTCATGTTTGCCTAATTGCTTCATCAAGTCTTGCAAATCTACCATACCTTTCTTTGTTGCTGTTATAAGTACATTAACCCCTCTTTGCTGTAATTTTTTTATATTACTTTTTGAAGCATTGTTCGTTGTTGCAATTATTAGCTTTTTTGGATCCTTCATTAAATTGCAATTTTTTGGAATTTTTAGTTTGCTGTCAACAACAATCTTCATAGGGTCTTTTCCTTTAAACAGCCTAGGTGTTAATTCAGGGTTGTCTCTTACTACTGTATTTGACCCAACCGCAATGGCATCTACTTCTGTCCTTAACTGATGCACATAGGTTCTTGCTTCCTTGCTAGTTATATACTTTGAATCGCCTGTTGCAGTTGCAATTTTGCCATCAAGGCTCATGGCAACCTTTAAAATTACAAAAGGCCTTTTTGTTTTCATATACTTGATATATACTTCATTCAATTTTTTAGCTTCTTTTTCTAGAATTCCAATCTTTGTTTTTATGCCGCGAAACTTAAGCTCTTTAAACCCGTCAACTAAAGGGTTTGGATCTTCCATAGCAATAATAACCTCTCTTACACCTGCCTCTACAATTTTCTCTGTGCATGGTGGAGTTTTGCCCCAATGCGAGCAAGGCTCTAAGTTAACATACAAAGTAGAATTTATTGATTTTTTCCCAGCATCGTTTAGTGCAATAACTTCGGCATGCTCTGTTCCAGCTGTTCTATGGTAACCTTTTCCAACAATTCTGCCGCGCTTTACTATAATACAACCAACCATTGGATTTGGGATTGTTAATCCTCTACCTTTTTCAGCAAGCTTTAAAGCTAGCTCCATATATTTTTTGTGAGATATCAATGCACTACCACCCTAAAAAACTAGTAATCCCTAATTAATATTTAAATTTGTGGTTTAGATTTTAGTTATTTAAGAGTAGTGAAAATAGAAAGATTTAAAAATTAACCTTCTTACCAATATATGATGGTAAAGGCATATTATGTCACAGATTCTTTAGAATCTATATTAAAACAAAACGCAATATATAGTCTTAGTAGAAGTAGAATAACCACACCATCAGATACTTATATAATACACAGAGCAATCCAAGAATTTATGTTAAGATGGTACCACCAAAAAACTTCTGAAATGGCGTCAAACGCTCGACATAGTGATCTTATTAAAGATAAAAAGCTGATGAGTGATGAGGAATTGGCGGACATTGCAGAAGAACATAAACTAGGAAAACATGGAAAATATAAGCAATATGGACAACTAAAAAGAGAATTCTTTGTTTGGTTGAGTTCTTATGAAGATGCATTAAGGCATGGAGCAAAATATTATGCACTTGAGTTTGAGATTCCAAAAGACAAAATTAGGCAAGGCAAATCTCAAGATTATCTAGTTTGGTGGGAATTAAGTCTTGACTATCTTAAAAGAATATTTGTACCGAAAGAAAATATATGGACAAAGACAGAAGAGGCTAAAAGATTATTAAAAATTTATAATAAACCTAAAGTACAATTAGTTAAACATAAGGCATGAGCTGAAAATAAAAATGGAAACATCACAATTAAGGTTCAAAGAATTAGCAGATAAGCATTTAATTTTTGCAGAAGACAATGCTAAAGCAGGTTTAGTTATTCCAGCAATACGTAATTTAGCAGAAGTAATTAAATATGCAGATCTCGGTGTATTTTTCGTTCCTCAAGAAAGGTTAGATCAAATAGAACAAACTGCATATAAAAATGGGGCAGAAATTGCATTACTCAAAGCAAGAGAATATACTTTAGATAAGTTAAGGTATGATACTGTTGATTTAGTGCCAGCACTTATTGTTTTGGATAAAGCGAGAGAATGTGCGTCCAAAATTAGTTCAGCTGAAGAAAGGAAAAGATTAGAAGCAAGAATTGACGAGCTTGAGTCAAACATTAAATATTATGTTGTAGATAAAATTTAAAGAGATATTGACTTAATACTCCTCCCAGCTTTTAATTTCTAAATCTTCCATTTTTTTCTTAGAAATTGATTCAATGAACAACTTTGCAATCTGTGGATTTGTTAACAATGGGACGTTAAAATCAACTGCTTTTCTTCTTATTAAATAATCATTTGTTAATTCTTCTTCTTCAAGACTTTTTGGTATGTTGATAACTAAATCAATTTTTCTATCTTGTATATAAGTCAGGGCATTTGGCTCTTCTTTATCAAGAGGCCAATGCAATATCTTTGCTTTGACTCCATTTTGCTCAAGAAACGTTGCAGTGCCTTCAGTTGCATAAAGCTTAAAGCCCATTTCAGCAAGCTTTTTTACGCTTTCAAGCAAATAAGCTTTGCTTTTTATAGGCCCAGTTGAAAGCAATACATTTAGCTTAGGCATTACAAATCCGACAGAAAACAGTGACTTAAGGAAAGCTTCATTTATATCATTGCCTAAGCAAGCTACTTCTCCAGTAGATGCCATCTCAACGCTAAGCACAGGATCAGCTCCATGCAGCCTAGAATATGAAAATTGAGGTGCTTTAACTCCAACATAGTCAAAATCAAGGGTGTTATATTTTTCTTTTAATTCTAAGCCTAGCATCGCTTTAGTAGCTAAATCAATGAAGTTATGCTTTGTGACTTTAGAAACAAATGGAAAACTTCTAGAAGCACGTAAGTTGCATTCTATTACCTTAATCTGATTGTCTTTTGCAATGAATTGAATGTTGAAAGGGCCTGTTATGTTTAATGACTTAGCAATATTTTTTGTTATTTCTTTGATTCTTTTGATTGTCTCAAGGTATGTATATTGAGGTGGCAATACCATTGTTGCGTCTCCAGAATGCACACCTGCATTCTCTATATGTTCCGATATGGCATATATTTTTATTTCACCATTTTGTGCAGCAGCATCTATTTCAATTTCTTTTGCATTTGTTATGAATTTGCTTAT
Source organism: uncultured Methanosarcinales archaeon (assembly GCA_964602555.1). Taxonomy (GTDB): domain Archaea; phylum Nanobdellota; class Nanobdellia; order Woesearchaeales; family GW2011-AR4. The sequence continues at coordinate 20,327 of CAZRRL010000005.1, forward strand.
AACAACAGGATGCTCTTTTGAAACTTCTGCTGCTTTCTTAAGGTATTGGTCAAGTTCCCCTTTATTGCTTGCGATGCTCATTGCAGCTCCACTCAAAACATAAGAAGGCCTTATCAGCACAGGATATTGAACCTTTTCAGCAAACTTATCCGCTTCTTCTATTGACTTTGCTTCTGTCCATTCTGGCTGGTCAACCTCTATAGAGTCAAGCAGAGCAGAAAATTTATGCCTGTCCTCTGCATTATCTATGCTTAAAGGTGATGTCCCTAAAATTTTTACATCCTGCCGATGCAATCGCATAGCCAAATTGTTTGGAATTTGGCCGCCCATTGAGATTATAATGCCTAATGGCTTTTCTTTTTCGTAAATGTCAAGCACTCTTTCGAATGTTAGCTCTTCAAAATAAAGCTTGTCACAAACATCATAGTCTGTGCTAACAGTTTCAGGATTATAATTTATCATGATTGTTGCGTAGTTCAGTTTTTTAAGAGTGAAAACAGCATTAACACAGCACCAGTCAAATTCAACTGAAGAACCAATCCTATATGCGCCTGAACCAAGAACAATTACACTTCTTGCATTTCTGAAATCTATGTCATCTTCTTCTCCATTATAAGTTAAGTATAGATAATTTGTTTTCGCGGGGTACTCTGCTGCCAATGTGTCAATTTGTTTTATTACTGGCGTTATGCCATATTTTTTCCTTAAATTTCTAACTTCCAAAAGCTTTTCTTCCATATTTGTATTATCCTTAAACAAAATTCTTGCAATTTGAAAATCAGAAAAGCCTTGCTGTTTTGCTAATCTTAGAAGTTCTTTAGGAATATTTTTGATGTTAAAATTCAACAAATTTTTTTCAGTTTCAACAACATTTTTTATTTTATATAAAAACCATCTATCAATTTTAGTTAAATTATAAATTTTATCTATTGACATTCCTTTTTTAATTACCTCAACAATTGCAAGCAATCTTTTATCAGTAGGCTTGCTAAGCTCTTTTTCAATTTCGTCAAATTCTAAGTTGTTTCCGACTAAACCGTGAAGATTTATGTTGAGCATTCTTATTGCTTTTTGTACTGCTTCTTCAAACTTTCTTCCAATTGCCATTACCTCGCCTACACTCTTCATCTCTGAACCAATTTCAAAACTTACTCGCTTAAATTTCTGTAAGTCCCACCTGGGAATTTTTACGACAATGTAGTCCAATGCAGGCTCAAAACAACTTTTTGTAACTTTTGTAATCTTATTTTCTAGCTCTATTAGGGAGTAGCCTAAAGCAAGTTTTGCAGCAACAAAAGCTAAAGGATAACCAGTTGCTTTTGAAGCAAGCGCAGAGCTTCTTGAAAGCCTTGCATTAACTTCAATAATTCTATAATCTTCAGAGTGCGGATCTAGAGCAAATTGAATGTTACATTCGCCTACTATACCAAGATGCCTTATTACTTTTATTGAAATCTCCCTTAATTTATGATATTCGCTGTTTGTTAACGTTTGAGAAGGTGCAACTACAATACTCTCTCCTGTATGAATTCCCATTGGATCAACATTTTCCATGTTGCAAACTGTAATGCAGTTATCGTAAGCGTCTCTTACAACCTCATACTCAATCTCTTTCCATCCACCTAGATATTTTTCAACAAGAATTTGTTTAGAGTAAGCTAAAGCTCTTTTTGCATTGCCTCTTAGTTCCTCTTCGTTTAGTGCAACACCAGAACCTTGACCGCCTAATGCATAAGCAACCCTTAGCATAACTGGAAACTTTAATTTTTTTGCTACTCTTATTGCTTCCTCAACACTTGTAACAGCTTCACTTTCCGGAACTTCAAGGTTTATTCCCTTTAATTTTTTTACAAATAATTCTCTGTCTTCTGTATTTTTTATTGCGTCAATTTGAGTGCCTAAAACTTTGACATTGTATTTTTCAAATACACCAGAGTCGGCTAGTGCAACTCCGCAATTAAGCGCTGTTTGTCCGCCAAAAGAAAGCATAATTCCATCGGGCAGTTCTTTTTCAATAACCTTTTCAACAAAATAAGGAGTGACAGGAAGAAAGTAGATTTTGTCAGCCATGCCTTCGCTCGTTTGAATAGTTGCAATATTAGGATTTATCAAAATAGTTTTAATTCCTTCTTCACGAAGGGCTTTGAGACACTGAGAGCCTGAATAATCGAATTCTCCGGCTTCTCCTATTTTAAGTGAACCAGAGCCTAAAACTAAAACTTTTTTTGGTTTATTCATCATTTTTATTTTTAAATTTGTAAATTATATAACCAAATAATACCCCTAATAATGTGTATGTAATTAAGATGCTGATAGCTTTTTGGTAAGCGCATTGTATGTTAAAACACGTATAAAAAATTGAAATTAAAAATGAGAGTGGAAGTGAAGAATATGACAAAAATTCAAGAGAGGGGGTTACAAGAATATTTACAAAAATTCCGATTATAAATCCAATAAATCCACTAATTGCAAAATAACCCCAATTCAATTTTTTTAATTTCAGCATTTTATTTGTTTATATTTTGTTTCAAACCTAATTTATTTATTTTTATCATTTTCTTATTTCAACATTTTTACAAATTCGTCAAATAGGAAGTTAGTATCTTCAGGTCCACTATGGCCCTCAGGGTGAAATTGCACACTCATAAA
>CAZRRL010000006.1:0-22933 GCA_964602555.1 uncultured Methanosarcinales archaeon
GAGTGAGCTCGTGCGAACTCGCTCACAACTCACTGTTTTGCCTCGCCTATACATTGCAATACTGTTGCACTTTATTGTTTAACATAACTGGGTGGGTAAATGAACGCGAGCGTGCGAAGCGTTCTCGCACGCATCTGAGGGCAATACGCTAAACTTAAAGTGCGAGTAGATATTCCCTCCCTTAATTTTTTAATTTATTGCCAACCACAAAAATAAATTGGCTTTGTTGTGGTTGGCAAGATAGCCGCCAACAAACTATTATAATACCTAATTACTTTGTTGGTCGGCTATATTTTTTAATTGGCAACAACAGCTAAATTATTCTTTATATTACATCAATGCTAACAGAGTCTTTGCTTATTGCTTCTATCTTCACTTTTTTTAAACCTGATCTTGCAAGTTCAGGTAGCTTGCATAGATTTCCAACGCAATTTGAGCTTGATGTTATGTTAATGTTGGAGAAGAATACTATTTCCGAAGTGCCAAAATCAGTTGTTATGTTGAAAACAAGCTCTCTGCCATCAATTACTACGGCATTGTTTACATTGTCAGGGACATTTAACTCAAGAGTAGTTTTTGAACCTTTGCCAGAGTAAAAAATTGATTCTGCTGTGTCAACAATGCTTCTTCCTAGCTTTGTTATTTGCGCATCGCTTATTTCCTGGCTTGATTGCTTGGAGTAATTATAAAACAAGTATGTGGTTGGTATGATTATTATGAAAGTTAAGGCTACGATTAACAAATATTCCAAAGACGATTGTCCTTTAAGAAGATGCGACTTTTCCATTTATCTTACCGTTTATTAAGTGAATTGGCTTGCTTGGTGTATTGATAGCATAATAGCCCATTGCTATTTTTAGCTCTATCCTCTCACCCCCAATATAGCCACCTCCTGTGCAAGCTGTGAATACTAAATCTTTTTCTGTTGCATGCACCCAGTCAAAACTTGCAGGAGGCGTACATGAAATTGGAGGAGTAGCATCATTTGTTATTTGTATTGATGTAATTTTAATGTCCTCTCCAAGGTTATTTGCAAGCTTGATTTTCACTTCAGTTGGTTTTAAGCTAAAATCTAGACATTTAAATTGTGAAGGAAAAATGCATTTTTGAGGCAGATATTTGCTGAAATCAAAAATACCAAAATAGTACAATGCCCCAATTGTTATAGCAATAACAAAAAATGCCCATACATATGTTGTAAGAAATTCCAAAGCTGCTTGTGATTTGTTATGCATTTCAACCTCTTTTAATTAAATAAAAACTAAAGAGGAAGGTATATAAAATTTGTGGTTTATTAAACAACAGTCGAGAAAACTTCAGCATTCACTTCCTTTGCATAGCCCGAACCGCTGGATACAGAATAATAGGATATTTTCACCAAAACCTTTCCTTTTTCACCAGCAATCATGCCTGTTGCTGCTGCATTGCATCCGCTCCATGTAAAATCAAGAATTTCTCCTGGTTTCCATGCTGTAGGGTTTGCAGCGGCTGTAGAGCAAGCAAATTTTGTTACTGTTTCACTATCCAGAGTCATTGATTGAACAGTTATTGGCTCACCTACGTTATTTTTTAGCCTCATTTTGAAGGTGTTGGCGGTTGCTGATATTTGATGATCAACACATTGAAATTCTGGTCCTATATTGCATCTACTAGGCAAAATTTTGCTTGGCTTCAATATGCCAAAATAAGCAAGTGTTCCAATCATAATCAAAATAACAAGAAAGGCCCAGCCATATGTTGTGAGGAATTCTAATGCTGCTTGTGATTTACTATATTTTATCATTTTCTATCAACCCTTTTTTTGCTTGTAGGCAGATTTTCATTTATATGAAGCAGTACTCCAAATGTAATCAGTAATAATAGTGAGTTAACCAATAATAAAACTAAGTTCATAGCATCCAAATTAATCTCTTTAAACTGAGCTGCTATGAAAACGCCTATAAACATCATTACAATGACAATTACAGTTGTCAAGAACTTATGCTGTGCGTGATTCATTTTCCTCTTTATCAAAAATTCCAATTGAATTTTTGGGAATGCTCAGAAATCTTTGATTTCTGACATTTTGAATTTTAATCCAGTTTATTGTATTTAAAGCTTTCGATTTTGTTTGTATTTCTATTTTTACGATATTCCACCAAACAATAAGCCAAGCACCTTCATAAAAACAAAATACAAGCCAATTGAGCCAAAGACATAGATTGGAATGTATTTCACACCACCTTTTATGTTGCCTTTCTCAACAATAGCCACTATCAATGAAGAAAAAAATGATATGACAAAAATGGCTATAATTGAAAATATCTTGAAATCTTCTGGGTTTATGTTTATTTTTGAAAATAAAAATGGCAGAGCAGCCACTCGTTGCGTTGCAACAGAAAGTTTAGCCACAAAATTGAGTATTAAAATAAGCAAATGAAACGAAAGTGCAAAAAGCAATGGACTTATGACAATAACTATAACTGAAATAAAGATTACGTAAGCAAGCGCTGCTGCTGACATCTCGTCCTTTAATACCTTTGTTTCCTTTAAATTGTCAACAATTCTATCAATTAGCTCAGCAACATTGCCTCCGCTTTCAATTTCGCTTATCATTAAATCAACAGTTCTGCGAAGCATCAATGAATCATATTTGTCAGCAAGCTCTGTTAGTGCTTTGCCGATTTCGTAGCCTGTCATAACCTTTTTAGAGGCTTTTGCCATTTCAGAGCCTAGAACATTGAACCTTGGCTTTATAGAAGCCCATAATGCTCTTTCAAAAGTCATTCCCCCTTTTAGATTAGCTGAAAGAATTTGGAGAAAATCAGGCAATTGCTCTTCCATCTTTTTTGTCCTATAGTAGATTTTTAAATCAAGATAAAAGTACACAAGCAATATGAACAAGGTTGCAAAAAATAACTGTATAAAAAACCATCCTAAGAATGAGTAGATGTAAATTTCAATAAGCGAGAATTTTCTAAGATATGGGTAAATAAAAGTAATGAATATTAACGCAGTTATAAAAGCTGAAATATAAAACAGCAATCCAAAGAACTTGTAAGGAACTTCATTAAAGCCAGCCTTGAGCAAATATTTTCTCAAGTTTGGTATGAATTTCTTAGGCACAAATGCCTTTCCGAATTCTTCCAAAAAAATAATCCTCAATGCCATTAAAGATTCACCATCGGTCTTATTGACTTGAAAAGCGTTATAAAAATGAATTGAAGCACTACAATAAAAAATATGAATAAAAGAAGCCCATTCAATCCGATTGGAAAATTTAGGAAGCTTGATATAACGATGAACATTGCCACTCCAAGGGAAGGCAGAATAACAGCAGCAAGCATATAGAAAATAACTAAAGTATTTAGTTTTTTGCCATACCTCTTTATTTCAATCTCTTCTTCTTTTGTTATCTCCTCCAAAACTGATTCAAGAGGCTTTGTGACATTAATGCCAAGTTGTAATGCATTATTTATATGAAACAAAATTCTCCTCAATTTGTCAGATGGTGAGTAGATCATCGCATTATTCAAAGCATTTTCTATTGTGTTGCCTGTGTTTATGTCATCAACAATTTCCTTTATGTACTTTGATGCAATGCCTCTGCTTTCTGCAGTTTCTATTAGTGCGTTTAACAAAGGTCTACCAGAATAAAGCTTTACAAGCAAATATCTGCCAATAAAAAGCACTTCCTTATTGACTTCACGTTCTCTTTTTCTAATTTTGGCCTTCACAGTAAGAATTGAATATTCAAAAATCAAAATAAATAAGACTATGAAAATTGGAATCAGAAATAGTAATGATAATTTTGCCTTTTGAAGCACGAACGAAAGAAGAACTGTAAATAAGAAAGCATACAATGCTGTTATCTTAACATGTTTATTAACGTACTCTATTGGCGTGTACGGCAGATGTGCTACTCTAAGCTCATTTTTTAACCTTGGAAATAATGAAGCAACTCTATTTACAAAACTAATCTTAAACACCCTTTAATTGCATAAATGGTTTGTTGTGATAATATTTTGACATTATCAATCCAATTTTATTGACATCTAATATGTTCCTGCTAACCATCCATTTTAAGATTTCAATCTTTGATTGCATATCTGCATATATTTCTGACTTTGAAAGACCTATATAAAGGTTCAATGTTTCCAATATGGTAAGAGGCTCATTAACAATTTCCAATGTGTCCCTTATTGGGTTTAATTGCATCAAAACCCTTGCATCACCATTTGGAAGTATCTCAGCAATCTGCAATGTTCTTCTTCTGCCAGTTCTTCTGTTGATGTGCTGCACAACAATAATTGAAAGAGCTGATAAAAGCTGTTTAGGCAGATCAATTGGTGGGTTTGTAAGCCTGTTTATTGTTTCCTTTACATTGTTTGCGTGCAAAGTGCCATAAACTGAATGTCCGGTATGCATTGCCTCAAACAGCACTTCTGCTTCTCTTTTCCTTCTAATCTCTCCTACAATAACCCTATCAGGCCTCATTCTTAATGAATTTACTATTAAATCAAGCATTTCAATGCCGCCTTTGCCTTCTGGATTTGGCAGTCTTGTCTCCAATGGCACCCAATGCAGTATCTTTGGCAGCATTATCTCTCTTGTGTCTTCCATTGAGATAATTCTTTGATTTGGAGGAAAAAAGTTAGAGATGACATTAAGCATGCTTGTCTTTCCAGAGGCGGTACCGCCAGCCACAACGATTGACAACTCATTTTGAACAGCCATCCAAAGCAAAGCAGCCCCTTCATAAGAAATCGTTTTTTCTTTTATAAAATCAGTTATAGTCCATGGCTTTACTGCAAATTTCCTTATTGTTATTGTGTTGCCTTTTGATGATATTGGGGATAAGGTTGCATTCACTCTGTCGCCTGTCTTGAGATGGGCATCCATTAGCGGATTTAGTATAGTAATTTCCTTGCCAACATCTCTGCCAATGATTGTTGAGTAATGCCTTATCCTTGATTCGGTTGGCACTAATACATTTGTCTTCAGCCATCCATATCTTCTATGATAAACCCACACTGGCTCTTGTGAGCTATTGATAACTACCTCTTCAAGGTTTGTGTCTTTAAGCAATATGTCCAGATTTCCTAATCCTATGTTCTGCTGCAAGATATAATTTATAAGCATATCCATTGTTTTTCTATCAGCATTTGGAAAGTATTTTGCTAATAACTTGAGTATTTTTTCCTTAAACTGCTCTTGTACATCTGAAATGCTTGCTTCCTCGCTTAATGTCTTTGTTTCTTCTGCAACAAACTCATCCCTTATCTTCTCAAGAATTATTTTTGTTGTATCGCTTATGTTTGTTATAGAAATATTGTATATTGGCACAGGCTCTTCTTCTTTTGAGACAATAGAGACATCAACAACTATATCATTAACTATTAGTTCATAAGTATCAATTATTTTTTCACCAATTGCCATTTTTATCAAGGAAGTTTTATAATTATTTATTATTTTTCAATCCGCTTCGCAATTTTAGTGCTCGGCGTCTCTCCGACTGCCACATCGAGACGCCTCGCCAATTTATTCATTGAATAAATTCGAGGCGAAATTTTAGTGAGATGCTTGCGAGAACGCTCGCAAGCTCGCGTTCAACTCAGACAAAATTTCGCCGAGTGTAACATTTGTGCGAAGCACAGATTGAATTTTTATTTTTAATTGATTTGTTTTATTGAATTTTATTATTTTTATATGATTTATTATAATGTAAATTTTATTGCAATGTCTTTATTTTTGCATGTATTGCTTTTGCCTCTGCATCGTTTGGCTCAATTTGTAAAGCTTCCTGTATATCCTTGGCTGCATCATTATAAAAACCTTTTTCTATGTTCCTCTTTGCGCGCTCTTTTTTTGTATGCAATAGTATTGATTTTGTCGGAGCGCTAACTGGTGTGCTTTGTTGCAGTGCTTGAGTTTGCTGAGGCGATGGCTTTTCACTTAATTGTTTTTGCAGGTTTGAAATTTCATTGTAAATGCTCAAACTTTTGTAAATCTCCAAAAGCCTCATCCCAATCGAGTTCTTATGCATTAAAAAGCCTTCTGGAACTTGATTGTAAAGCTCAATGCATTTATTGTAATTAACTATTGCATTTATTATGTCATTTGCCCTTATTGCAAGATTTATTTTGTCTATAAGCTGGTTTATTTCCTGAATCAAGCTGGAAACTCTCCTTATTAATTCATTGTCTGTTGTGCTTCTGAGCTCTGTGTAGAAAGCCATGATCTGCTCCTGAAGTATCTTCTTCTGCTCAAAAAACACATTTGGGATTGAGTTATTTATGCTTTCTATTTCAGCGTAAAGCTTAAAGGGCATGTCTTTTCTTCCTTCCTTGAGTGATGCCCTAGCTTTGCTTATCAAATCATATATCTGGTTCGATTTTCTTTTGACTTCATTATAAGATTCATTCAAGGTACTTGAAAACTGTCTGCTGACAATCAATAATTGCTCGTAAAGCTCTTTGTTCCACTTCAGCTTTTGCTGCATTAGAATGTGCCACAATTGTACATAGGCTTGCTCGGCCTCTTCTAAATTGCCTCTGCTTAAATTTGCTTTTATGTTCTCAAATAACGGCGATGGCTCAAATTGCTCTTTAAATTGTGGCAACTCAATTTCCTGTTTGTCAGTTTTATCTGTCTGTAAACCTAAGTCAGAAAGCTCTCTATCCAAAAACTCGTCAATATCCATTTTGATTACAACTTATAAATATGACAAATATTTGCTCCAAAGCTCTTCTATTTTTTCCTCTGGGACTTTCTTTTCCTTTGCCTTTCTCAAAAATTCTTTCCTTATACGAACAAGATTTTGCTGAAGATACTTTCTCCACATCCCTTCAATGTGCTCATATGGAACCTTTCTTTCTTTAGCCTTTTCATAAAATTGTTCTTTAGTAATAAGCCCTTTTGTTAAGCTTTTTTCTTTGCCCTTAGCCTCTTTTATTCCTTCTTTGTATAAATAGATATATGGGGTTGTAAACTTGTATTCAATGCCAAAAACTCTTTCCTCAACCAAAAAATCAACTAGGGCTTGGACATTTGCAACAGGCATTTTTAATTGCTTTGCTGCATCTTCAACTGATATCTTCTTAGCTTTTTTAACTAATTCTAATAGCTCATCAGCAACTGTCCTTATTGTAGTATCGCTCCTTGGCATATGCTTTAATTTGGCTGAGTGTATAAAAACTTTAGTTATTGTCTTAAAGTAGCAACTTCAAAACAGAAAGTTATATAGTTACAGTCAAATTCTTGCTATCAATCAAGCTTCCATTTCTTGCAGTTGCATTTGTGTTAAAAGTTCCTGCTATTGTAAAGTTATAGTCTATGTAAATATACATTAATTCATTTGGCTGTAAAATTGATGTAGAGGTACTATTTATAACGTTTCCATTTTTAGTGTCAAAAGTCCAGTTTACACCAGTTAGATTTGTGCTTAGTGAATTCTTAATTATAAACTCAAATATTCTTTTGCTTTCAGTTTCATTTACAACGCTTAAATTGTAAGCTTCTATATGTTTTATGTCAAAAGTTAAGCTTTTAGAGTCTGAATAAGTTCTATTTGAAACAATAATAGAAGGATTGAATGTTCCGCTTGTTCCATAATCATAATTTACAAAAATAAACACAGTTTCATTGGATTGGAGCCTGCTGAAGTCTACAAAGAAGTTTAATGTAAGAGTGTATCACAGAAGAGAGCTTATTGAATCTGGGTTTAGTAGCATAAAAAGAAAGTTTGGAGCTAGTGTAAGCTCTAAGACTGTGAGAACCATTAGGACAGAAGTATATGGCAGACTAGCCTGCCATAATATTTTTTTATTGATTTTTAGACTTTTAGGACAGAGCCAACGGATGCATTAAATTTATATATGAATCAAGGTATACTAGGATTGATTAAAATTAGAGATATAAACTTAAAGTTAGGTGAAAGAGAAATAAATGTTAAAATAGATAAGACGATAATCTTATCTGTAATTATTATGATATTTACTCTATATTTATTAACCAAGAAAATAGCTAATGCCTCCTTCACAAAGATTCCAGAAATTTTTTATCCATGTTTGGAACTATTATCAAAAGGACAATTATTCCAAGGCGAACCTTTCTGCGCAGAAGGTCCTTTTCTTTTTATTACAGGATGGTTATTTCAAAAAACATTTGGAAGTTATTTTCAAATTACATTGTGGGTACTGACATTCTTATTATTCTCATATCTAGTTTTTTTGATGTACAAAATTTCTAAGAAAGAAACTGGAAAATATAATATAGTGTTAATCTCTTTTTTGATTGTTTTATGGCTTTGGGGCTTTGTGGTAGAAGATAAACTTGAAAAAGCATTTGCTACTATTTTTACTTTTTTGGGATTTTATTATTTGTATTATAGTAATATAAAATTTAAGGAAATAATCAGCTCAATATTTTTTGCTATAGCTGTATTCTCAAGTTTTAATGCTTTAGCTCCAATAGCTCTATGCATATTATTTTATCCACTAAAGATTGGACTAATAAGATGGAAGAATACTAGATTAACCTTTTCAAAAGTTGGTTTCCTCAGAATATTTTATTTGTTATTACCATTTGCAGTTATTTACCTCATATTAACATTAATCTGGCCTAACTTCTTGAAGTACGCCTTTTTTTCTCATTATATCAACCCTCGTTTAACTTACAAAGAAGCCCTATTAGTTCTGATACCATGGGGTTATGTAAACTTAAACATTTTAATCGCTTATTCAATATTGCTTATTTCATTATACGTTTTCCGTGCTTATAAGAATTTTATACCCGTCATTGGAGGTGTCAGTTTCTTAGTGGTATTAGTTGGACATCACAGAGGTATTGGCGAGTTGGTAGTAGACAGAATGACTGCACCAACTGTGCCTTTTATAATACTTACAATTATACTATTAAAATGTCTGGCTGAAAATAAGGATTACACAAAGGTCATGTTTTCTATGTTTATGGCATTGTTATTAATTTTTCCAAGTTTTGGTCCAAATCCTATAGGTCAAGCTATTTATTTTAAATTGAATTACTCTTTTGAAAATTTTAAAAAAGAAGTTGGCTACGGCATTAATCTACTTCCTGAACAGAATGGCAAGATATTAGTACAATATAAAGAACTTCTCACCGATTATGATTATGAAATAAAAAATCCTGATAATGTTTTTGTTGTAGAAGGGTCAAAAATAAAAAGCAGCATTTATGATGGCTGGAATTCTCCTAGACTCATTCAGCTTTTAAACATAGACGAAGAAAAATATGATCCAATAATAGAGGAGATCAATACAAATTTGCTAGATAAAGGTTCAACAGCGGAGCAGGAAAAAATTGTTAATGAAACTGCAGAGTTGATAGCAAAATCAGATTTTGATTTTATGATTGCTGGCACGAAATTCGGGCACCCAATAATAAGTATGATTTACAGGGCTTTGAATCAACTTAGAACAAACAATCATCCTGTGGAGTCCCAATATACGGAAATACAAATACCGAATGTCGAGATGTCACATCTTCAATATGCTAAAGTTACCGGCATCCCGATTAAAAAACAATATCTAGACGTGGCATTGAAAAGAATGAACGAGTATTATACTCTCATTTTTGATGATATATGCAAAAAAAGTGAATACGTTGCCAACCAATTCATTAAAAAGCTATTTTCAAAAAGAAAACAAGGCACTATTAACAAAACATGCGAAAAGGGGCTGGGAAAATTTATAGATAGATTTAACAACGTCGTATTGTTTTCAGAACATATCTCCTTAATATCTTTTATGATGTTTGTTATAATGCTCATTTATGCTCCTTTTTTGATAAAGAGGAATAACCTAACGAAGAAGAAAGAAAAAATAATTTATTTTGGATGTATGCTCACTTTTCTAATAATTTCAATTATATTTTTGATTAAGACTTTAAGCTTATCAGACCACTATATAGAAATAGCTAAACAAGTTAAAGCTACCTATCCTTACTAATTACAAAAAATTGTATTTTGAAGCTAACCAAAGAATGAAGAATTAATGTATCTGGCATTAATATAACTTCACATATGGCTTAAATTGTTACTGTCAAATTCCTCGAATCAATTAAAGTCCCATTTCTAGCACTAGCATTAACATTATAAGTTCCAGTTGTTGTAAAGTTATAGTCTATGTATATGAACATTTCTTCATTAGGTTGTAGTGTGGTAGTTTTTGTGCCATTTATCACATTGCTATTCTTGGTGTCAAAAACCCAAGAAACATTGGTTAAATTTGTTGATAATTTGTTCTCTATGACAAACTCAAAAATTTTCTTAGTTCCGCTTTCATTTAAGACAGATAGATTACTTAATTCTATGTCTTCGATATCAATAAAGATACTTTCAGAAGCCTGGCTTATTCCATCATTAGCTGAGGCTGTGACCATAAAATCACCAGTTCTTGAATAATTATATTCATTAAATACAAAAATAGATTCGTTTACTGCAAGATTGTATAATAAATTAGAGTTTATAACATCAATTCCAGTATTTAAGTTCCAACTAAATCCGCTTAAATTACTCTCACCATAATTATTAACTGCAAATTCAAAAATTCTTTTATTTCCTTGGGCATCTGCTACTGATGTATTTTGTACACGCAATGTAAAGTTACCAATAGAAAATTGCCATGAAAATGTGTTAGTATTGGAGGCATTATCTGTTATGTTTACAGTTGCTGTACGAATTCCATTTGATAAATTTGAAGTTGGAGTATATGTCAAAGTTGTTTCATTTTTAGTGCTATTCACAACCGTTCCATCCATAATTAAAGTTACTGAACTTACATTAACACCGCTTCCTCCGTCAATATAATCTATTTTAAAGAAAGGTGTTTTATTTTCTATGATTGAATTATTTAGGGGAGTGAGATTTAGTATAGAAGGCATTTTGCTGTCAATTTTAACTGTTAAGTGCGAAACATTTGTCCCGACGTTTCCAGTGTTATCTCGGGAAACAACATGGAAGTACCAAGTTCCATCAGCCAATCCCGTAAAGTTGGTCTCATTGCTGCCATTGGCTGCTATTTGAGGAGCTATGACTTCTGATATGTTTATAGTGGTATTTGTGGTCCATAAAGAAACTGAGTCAGGTACTGTGTCATTCACTCTGTCTATAGCATAGTAATACCCATAAATTCCTGAATTGTCATTTGGTACAGACCAGTTGAATACAACATTATTCTCTTTATACCATTTACTGCTGTTTAAATGAGTAGGCGATGTTAAAGTTAGAGGATTTGCAGGCAAACTTCTATCTATATAAACTGTTATGGAATTAGACCAATTGCTGTATTGATTTGAAGCATCATAAGATTTGATTTTGAATGAATGTGAGCCAGTGGACAATTGAGCGCTGTGGTAATTTAAGACATACCCCAAATCAGACTCTGCTCCGTTATCTGTGCTTATTGCAAATCTGGTTATTCCGCTTCCTTGGTCTCCTGGATCTGTCCAGCTCAGATATGGTGTATCATGTTGAGTCCAATTACTGCCAGAGTGCCATTCTTTGATTATAGGGGTGTTTGGTGGTGTTTTATCAACATAAATAGTTACATTCGATATATTACCTATATTGCCTGGGACATCTACGGCTCTGACATTTATTAAGTGGGCTCCATCTGGTTGCGAAGATACAGAAAAGTTGGTGTTAGTTCCAACGCTTATCCAAGTGCCGTAATCAATTTGGTATTCATATCTATCAATGCCATTTGTATCTGAAACGGCATTCCATGAAATTGCAATTGAGGTTTGATTTGTCCATGTTGACGGGGTTGCTATAAAATTTTGAACTGCTGCTGGCGCAGTTACATCAGATACAAATACAGTTCTGTTGTATTCATTATTGCTTTCGTTTGATTCTGCTATTGAGCTGTCTCTGTCAAGCCTGATTGTAACATTGTGGTTACCATAAGTGGACGTCCAATTGAAGTTTACAACAAAAGTTGACGCCTTGCTAATGGAAAAAGTGCTGTTTTTTTGAGAAACACCATCTATTAGTAGCTCAACTTTGAAATTATTTGCATCCGTTCCCCCTCTATTTTCAACAGTTGCGTTTATGGTGAGTATGTTACTTTCTGTTATATTATCAGGCGATAATTTTACCCCTCCAAAATCAACCATTAAATCTGCGCTTGTTCCATAAACCATCAATAAACTTTCTGAAGAACTTGTAAGATGATTGGGGTTAGACGCCTTTACTGTAATATTGCTAAGTCCTGCTGCTGGCAATGTTGTTGAATTCTCATAAAGTTGGGATGTTTGATTGTAAGATAAAGTTATTGTTGTTGAGCCAACTGTTGCATTAACTTGGCTTACATTTAAATTGTCTGTTACATTAGCCTTGACTGTTATTGGAGAGCTTTCGTAAACTATTTCAGGTATAATAACTTTATTTATTGTTGGTACTTGAGCATCTTGAACAAATACAGTGATATTAAATTCATTATTAGATTCATTAATTTCTAATATAGAATTGTTTGTGTCAATTTTGGCAATAAATGTATGATTGCCGTATTTAGCAGTCCAGCTAAACTGGGTTGTGCTATTGCTATCTCCTGGAACTGAGAAGGTTTTGTTTGCTTGAAAAGTACCATCAATCAATAACTCGACTACAAAGTTAGGTGTTTGATTTAAGCCGTAATTGAAGACATTAACATTTATGGATGCATTTTTTCCGTCAAGAGGGTTTGAAGGAGACAATACTATGCTCCCTTTAGGTAAAGCTATATCGACAGAGTCTGGATAAACTGTTATTGAGCTCTTTGCTGTGGTTACCAATCCGCTCGAATCCATAACAATTATTGCTGCTGGATAAGTGCCAGGCCCAATTGTCTGCGAAGAACCTTCCCACAAGCCTGACGTTGAATTAAAAGTAAATTGAATAGTAGTTATATTTACTAATGCTGATACGCTGGCAATATTTACGTTATCGCTTATATTTAGTTTCATTACCAAGCTTCCTCTTTTTGTAACCAGATTTAAAATCGATGGCGGTGTAATATCTTGGACATACATTGTTGTGCTAGCTTCGTTATTGGTTTCATTATCTTCAGCTATAGAGCCAGTTGAATCAGCTACAACAGTTATTGTATGATTGCCTGCAGTAGCATTCCAGTTAAATTGAGTGCTGTTAGCTCCAAAAGCGCTAACAGATAAGCTATTGCTTCCTTTAGAAATTCCATCTACTTTAAATTCTACAGTAAAGCTAGAAGTGCTTACATTGCCGAAATTAAAGATTGTTGCATTTATCCTTATTGAGTCGTTCTCTGTGGGATTTGTTGCATTAAGGGCAATGTCCTTGGAAGAAAGCGTTAAATCTATCCCATTTGTTCCGCCACTGCTTTGGACACAGAATCCAGTGCAACCTCCGCTTCCTAAAGTTCCTGCTGTCGATATGTCTGAGCTTGTAGTGCTAAGATTTGAAAAATCAGTTACAGTTGCAGTAATGTTGTAATTGCCAACGGTGGAAGGTGTGTTTAAAGTGCCTTCATACAATTTAGTTGTATCATTATATGTCAAATTCTTTTCTGAAGCCTCAAGTTTTGCTGTTACAAGTGAAATATTTACGTTATCGCTAGCATTCACTGATATGTTAATTACGCTGTTTTTAGGAGCAGGATTAGGCTTGACGAATATGCCATAAATGATTGGAGGTTCTTTGTCATAATCCCTATATTGTATGTTCAAAAGAGAGAGTTCCAGCATGCTTTCTCCATCAGAGAAAAATGTTAAAGAAATATTACAGGAATTGTTTACCGATGTGCAGCTTTTCAAGCTATTGTTTATTTCATCGTCAAACCCTTCAATTGTTGTAGGTCCAGTAAACGTTCCTGAGACGTTCCAAATTAGCGTACCATTAACATACATAGCGGGATTTTTTGGCTTTGTATCATACTCTATGACTATATTTGAATAAGCCCACTCGCCAGCTGTGGAGTTAAATACCATTGGAACAAAGCAATTTGGACCTGTGCCACAATTAGCTGAAATGTAATCATTAAATGAAGAACCATTCAAATAAATTGTAGATGTGATTTTTCTATTTTCTGATAAATTAACATATTCAACAGTTGAGTCATTACCTACGTTTATGTATAAATTGAATGGAAATCCTCTACCAAACCATATATCTGCATCGGTGTTACCATTAAAGCCTATTAGACGCGTTCCATCCCAAATAAACATCCTGGTAGATGTTGGATTTATAGGATCATCACCTACCCAAGCTATGGTTTGCGCGTCAACTACACTAAAATTATTTGGATCTAGACGAGTATTATAGCTACCAGACCTTAAAACAATCCAGAAAGTCAATCCATCCCATTCAAAGTCGTCACCTTCTAAAAATGGTCCTTGGGGGTTATAATTAACACGATAACTTTTTGCAATCTTGCTTAAATTATTTTCATCACGTTGGCTTATGTTAATACTTGAATTATCCGGAGCATCAAATGTCCATAATGTTCCATTTACAAAAACGATGGCTCTTGTATTTGGACCCAATGAGAACTTATCCGTGTAGCCTATAGGTCTTGTAGGAAAATTAGTTTTATAAGTCACATTTTCGTTTCTTGCAAAATACCATAAAGTTGACCCGTTAAAAGTTATATCGTCTTGTGGATACCTACATCCACTAGTTGCACTAGCCGTACATGGGTCTATAAAACTGAAATTCCATAATTCGTCATTTCTTATACCATTGTCTGAAATAGAACCACGTCCAATTAAATTTCCTTGTGAAATATTTACTATAAATAGTTCGTATTGCATTCCAGTATCTATTAATACATGATACATAGTTCCATTCCAAGCTATTTTTCCTTCACCGTTACGCCAGGCCCCATTTGGCCATGTCATATTTTTTGTTAGATTAACAAAACCAGCCATAACAATAGTAGCATTTTTAACTATTGCAGTTGATGATATATTGACGTATCTTGCAGTTGAATTAATATCTCTAAAAGAAATATTCCCACTATAGTCTGCTCCCTTAAAAGAAGCAATTGTTGAATTAAACCCAAATTTTATAGAAGCACTATCTAACTCATACCATGGCTTAGGTAAATTAACAATCAAACTCCCAGATCCTTCATATAAGTTATGAATTGAGGAACTTATAGTCAATCCCTTATTTGACAATTCTTCTACAGGAGTTGATGGCATTTGGAGTACATCGTCCACAAAACTGTCTACATCATAAGTCTTTTTATATCGAGCATAAAGTTGAGAAATGTTGACTAATTCGTCTGCATCATTCTTTGCTAAGCTTATGCCGTAGTTTGTTTGTATATATTCTTCTATTTGGTTGCAATTCACTTTTGAACAGTCCAGTTTACCTTTCCTATCTAAAATTTTGTCAGATATGTTTAATCGAATTAATTTTTTATAATTATCTAATACAGCACTGTCCTTTATTTTTAATATGCCATGTGCGTGCCTCAATTTAGGCGTAACATCGTCATTAACTCTAAAAGTTACCAAATATGCTGTATCATTGATTAAATCAAATGTATAATCTACATCTTTTGTAATAGAGTTGCCTCTTTCGATAATCCACTCTTTGCTGTAAAGCTTAAATTTAGAAATTGTTTTTGCTGGCTCTTGAAGTAACTCGACCACAGTATTGTTAGATTGAGAAAGATTCGTGCTAATATTTCGTTCGATCTGTGGCAAAACCTCTAATTGCGTAATGTTAGAAGTTGGAGTGTACTTTATAGTTTGTTGCCCATCAATGAATTCTCTACCAGAAAAGTTGAAAGAGAAGATATATTCACCAGCTATTAAAGTTGCTGTGTTGATGTCAAATAAAACAAAACCTGATGTATCAGTTAATTTTGATGTAATTAAAGTTTCATTTTTATACAAATCAATTGTTTCGAATGGAAGGGGGCTATCATTAACTAAGCTTAATTTAGCTTCCAATTGCAGAATTGCTCCTCGAATAACCAACAGCTTTGCTGAAACAAGCCTAGTAATCTTAGTAAACACATTTGTTGTAGGCTCAACGAATCTGGCAGATAAAGTGCTCCAATTGCTGTAAACTATTTCAGCATAAGGATTTTCCAAGCTTAAATTGTAGTCTACATATATTATTTGAGCACTTACAGTGTTATTGTGGTTTGCGTTATGCAATCCGTAAGTCAAATAGAATGTTTCGCTCCAATTGGACCTAGTTGGTATTAAGTTGACGAAATTGCAACATTGCTGGTTTCCGTAGCAAACTGTCGTGCTTTTACCGCTATCCAAACTATAAATTTCCCATCTTGTGCATAGTTTTGCTTCAGCAACTTGCCAATTAAATGCTGTATTCTCGACACTAAAATCTATAACCCCAGTGATAAACTCTATTCCGTCGTCATCAGGATCAAAGATAGAACCTGTTTTGTACTTTAAATCAATAATTATTGATTTATTATTATATGATGTATTGATTGTATCATTTTGGAATGATTTGTTAATAAGCGTGTTATTTGTAGATGAATCATTTATAGTTATTGTTTGATTTTGTGAACTATTTGTTTCATTTACCGCTAGAGCAATGCCTACATAAATCAAAAATAAAATTGATATGCTTAATAATCGCTTCATGATATTAAACCTCTTATGTTTATAGCAGCGTAAGTGACGTTGGCATTTTTTGGAATTTTTACATATGCAGTTTTATTCTCTGCTGTAGTGAAATTAAGATTTGTTAGAGTAGAACCGTCTGCAAACTTGTTTATCAAAATTTGACCCAAGCCTACGACAATTATGTTAAGCGATGATGTCCCTTTTAATCCGCTGCTGTCATTTGCAGTCAGCGTTATAAGATGAGTCCCAACTGTTAGATTTGTAAGGTTTAGGACAGTACCTATCCCTAAAAATCCGTTTTTGTTTGATGTCCAATTCAAAGAACTTCCAGGCAATTCTCCATCTTCGTAATCAGTAGCTGTTCCATTGAATATTATGTACTCTGCTTGACCAAAAATAGTGCCGTATTTAGGCGTGCTAATTGATGGAATCGGTGGAGCAGGATTAACGGTAATATTTACTGTAGCAGTTGAACCCATGCTGTCGCTGTCGGTAACTATAAAGGAGATAGTGTGATTTCCTATAGACATATTTAGTTTTATGAAATTAGTACCATTTCCGAATATTCCTACAATGCTAGAATTCCAAATTAAAGATGAATTAGGTATAATGCTATCTTCAAAATCATTATAGGTGCTTGTAAAAGTTATATTATCTCCATGCGTGAAAACTTGCTTGTTTCTTGGCGATATAATTGAAGCAGTTGGATATTGAGGTGTCTTGACAGTAATTGTTATTTTATCAGTTGCAATGTTGCCATGCCTGTCTGTTACTGTAGTGGATATTATATGGGTTCCAATGCTGAGATTATAGCTGAATGAGTTTCCATTTCCAATATTGCCATTTATGCTTGAAGTCCATAAAATTGATGAGGAAATGTTTCCATCTTGAGGGTCAGTTGCATTAGCTAAAAAATTAGTAATCGCTTTATAGGATATCTCTTGATTATTTGTTGGATTTAATATTATGACATTAGGACTTCCTTCATTTATAGTTAAGTTAAATGTGTAATAATTTGTTAAGGATGTGCTATCAATAACGCCAAAACTCATAACATGACTGCCTACAGACAAATTTCTTGTTGAGAATGATTTATAATTGCTTAATAGACCATCAACGCTGGAATTCCATGTGTATGCCAGATTTGGTCCATCTTCTTTGTCATCTCCAGAGCCTTCAAAATAAATTGTTTCGCCTTCTGCAAATATTCTGTTTACTGGGGATATCAATGAAGCAACAGGAGGCTTAGAAGCCAATATTCCTAAACTTACAGTATCCTGTCCTTTAAATCCTTCGCTGTCAGTTACTGTTAAAGTGACTATTTGAGCCCCAGGACTTAAATTAGTGGTTAAAGTGGTTCCACTTCCTAAATATCCGTCAATATTTGAAGACCAATTAAATGCCGAACCTTGCAAAGCACCATCTTGCAAATCTGTTGCTGTTCCAGTAAAAGTTATTTTTTGATAATATATTGCTTGAACATTATTCGCAGGAGATGTTATTGTGACATTTGGGTAAGGATTTATTCTTTCTATAGATTTCTTTATAACATTATTCAATTCATTTCTTTCGCTAACATTGTTGTTGTAATCAACTTCTGCGAAAATATTGTATTTGCCTAATTGCCCGGAACTCCATTCTTTTTTAACAACAATGACGCCTCCAGATGATACATTTTGATTGTCTACTATTCCTATAGGATAGATTGCTGAGGTTCCGTTAATATTTGTATAATTATAATAGAAATTAACCGTAAAATTCTTTGCATCAGCATTGCCTTTGTTTTTAAGTGCGATAGAAATGTTTACTTTTTCTTCTGTGTGAGGTTTCAAAGCTGAAAAACCTATGGCGATAGGAGCTAAATCTGCCTTCTTTACCTCTATAAAGTTAGCATAATAATATGAATTATTTTCTGTTGATTTTTGTGCATATAAACTACTAACAGCATTTGTTATAACTTGTTTGGTGTCATTACTCAATACACTTGTTATATTAGTATTAAGATTGATATAACTCACACCACCAAATATCCAAGTGTAACAGGTACCGCTAGTAAAGCAATTAAAGTATAAGTTTTCTGTAAGTCTCTGCTTACTTTGTTGCTTCCAGTACTCTTCGTCGTAACTGATGTTCAAGTTATAATCATAAATGCTATTTCCATCAATTAAATTTCCAAACAGAACTTGGCTTCTATCCAATGTTTTATACCATTGAGCCATAGCAAGGGAAGCATATACATATCTTAAATCTGCGTACTGGTCTTCTGTATTGATTGCAGATTGTGCTCTTTGAGCATTCCTATTCAGCCAATTTGTTAGATTTGTAGTAAAGTTATTGGTGAATAAGTCCTTAACATAATCTTTTACTTCTTGCCTTACATTATAGCTGTCTATGCCCGAATGCCCCCATCTCAGTTCAGAATCAACATTTAGCGTTGCGTTTGTCAAAAATACCTTACAACTTTCTCCCTCAGCTTTCAATGAGTTAGGGCTTATCCATTGTCTTGCTTCCCAACTAAAGCCACCTATATAGCCAGCATTTTTTAATTCATTTACATATGACCCTTGATTTAATAACGAGTTCCAATAGTTGACTAAATCTAAATATTCATTTTTTGATTGCTGTGAACTATAAAAAGTGAATTTCAACTTTACATCAGCATCAAGCATAACTCTTCCTGCTTCTGTTCTCGCTAAGAAGGAGTCGATAGACACACTACCAAAAGGATACATGCTAACAATCATCTTATGGTTTGGCAAGACTAAACCAGTCAAGAAAGCTTTGGATGTTAGATTTGTCTTATTGCTTATGTCGACTATAGGTTGAGAAGAATTAGCCTTTTCACTTTTTAAAACAACAGTCAACCCACTGCCTGTATTATTACAAGCCGATATATAGTTTAATCTGCTAAATGTAAAGTTAATTCCACCTGCTTCGCCTTTTGATGCATCTGGTGGGGTTGAGTCTTCGCGCGTTTGATCATAAGTTTTTAAATCAAAAGTAACAAATTTGTCTCTACTGGTTATCCTACTACCAAAAACTTTTATTGTCCAAATGCCTTGCACTGGTCTCGCAACTTTAATTTGTTGGGACCACTCTAATTGAGAACCATTATGAATGGAACCATCTGGACCCAATAAACTTAAGTTAATCTTATCCGTATTTGGTGTCCAGCTTAATTCCAAAAAAATATCTTTGTTGGTTGAATCTGAAACATTTAATTTAGTTTTCCATGTTTGGCTTTGCCGTATTTTTCTATCATTTATTGGGTCGCCAACTTTAATTGTTGTTAAAGAGTCTATTGCTGACATTATGTCAATGCGTTGATAGAATAAATTATTTCTAGCATCAAGAATAGGTAGACCTGTATCGTTAAGGGCTAGTATAATTTGATCTGGTGATAAGGCTATGTTATACCTTAACTTGTTATATTGTTGAAGGAGAGATACAGCGCCTGAGACGTGAGGAACCGCTGAAGAGGTACCTGCTCCAATACTTATCCCAGTTAAATCAGCAGCTAAGATATCTGCCCCCGGTGCCAATAGCTTCAATAAGTTACCAGAGTTAGAAAAACAAGTTATATTATTAACAGGAGGTTGATTATCTTTGCACAGAAAATTACCACTTTTATCTAAATAAGTCTTATTATCCAAAAAATCCTTATCATACGTAGCCCCAACTGAAATAACTTTTGAGTTACATGCTGGATGGGAGATATGTGTTGGAACGCCATCATTACCTGATGCTCCAATTAAAGTTATATTCAGCGCATATGCATCATCTATAACTGGTTCTTGGCATAAAAAAGAATTATTAAACAAATTTCCTATTTCCGTACCTAGACTCATACTTATAATAGAAACATTTTCTTGTAAAGTACACCAAGTTATAGCGTCTCTTAAATCTCCAATTAAATAACCTCCACTAGAATTTGTAATCTTTACTACAGATAATTTAGAATCTGGAGCTATACCTTTTGTAGAACCATTTGATACTATAATCGAACTTACGTGAGTGCCATGACCAAAGTCGTCAGACGCATTTGTATCATTAGCGGCTTTATTTGGACAGCAACCTCCATTACCTAAGTCTGTTCTTTTACAAAAGCATTTTTGTGTATTTACCTTTCCCGATAAGTATGGGTGGTTAGCATTAACTCCACTATCTATAACACAAATGTTTTCTCCTAAACCTTTTATGTTTTTGTTACCAATGTTAATATTCCATACATCTTCTGTATTTATTAGAGGTCTACTTTCCTCTAATAGTGTAGAACCATCTTTTGGAATCTCTATTCTTACATTAAAACCTAAATTTTCCAATGACTTTAATTTATTTAGACCTTTCTTACTCAATTTACCTCTTATTTCATTTCCGAACTCAGACCTATGACTTAATTTAAATTCCTCATTGCTGAGTATTTTTAATAAGAAATCTTCGTAACTTTTTCTTTCTTTAATTTTCTCTTTTAGTAAATTAATCTTTTCTATTTTTGTTTTTGGTACACTGTAATCTACACTTTTACTAGGGATAATAGAAACTCCTATTTCATCAGAAATATTAAATTTATCAATAACTATAGGCTCGATAAAGAAAGTTTTATTAGATACTGCAACAGCTGCATTAGGTACAATAAATAACAAAATACTAATTATTATTAAAATTATGAATTTTTCTTTATTCATTTTGTTGTGTCGAGCCTATATAATTTAATGTTACGAAAGTAACAAAATGATTAGCTTCAAATTGACATGCCCAAAAAAGTTCTCTATTCTTTGGAACATGAATCACAAAGGAATACTCTCTTATTGGAGATTGCTCATACGAGAAATTGTAATTGTTAAGTATGGTATTCACTTCTCCCTTACTCAATGATTTATTGAAATCTACTAGGATTTCTCCAAGAACTATCTTAGTTCTATTTGGATCATAACTTCCGCTATATTGTTGATAGGCAAAACAATTTTTGTAGTTAGGCTGTTTTTGTGTAATTTTTTCTATTGGTTTTGTATAACCCTTGCACCCAACTAAAAATAAAACACTCAATACAACTGCCAAAATTATCAACAACTTTCTAACTTCCATAACTCTCCCCCCAAATCTCATTAAACTCTTCTATTCACCTAGTAGCATTAATCAGCTTCTCAACTTCTAAAGTAATGTTGCTGGAAGTTTTGTTAGCTAATTCTAAAGTATACAACACAGGCGTCAGATTAAACATATTCACATGGCTATCAGAAACTCCAATTCTGTTAAAAGCCCATAGCTTTGTGCTTTTCTTTGCAGCCCTGTCAAAAGTTCCTTTCACTTGTGAATTGGACAAATTCCTAGCATATATCTGCAAGTCTGTATAGTTGGTGTAGCCGCTCAACAAAGCATTTTGAATTCCTAATCCTATAGATGTCCTTCCAGCAGCTTCCAAGCCGGTTATTGACAGTTTTAAGGCTCCACTTGTGCTTGTTCTGTTTTGATTATTGCTTGCATCTTTGCAGCTAATGAAAAGGTGAGATGTATCATACACAAGTTCGTCTTGTGAAGTTAATGTACATCTATGGTTTGTCCCACCTTCGCCAGCCATAGCACCTGTGCAGTTCCTAGAAGCCCCCGTTTCAGTGTAATTTCTGCCTAGGCTTTCAGAACTATTTCCAGCAATTGCACAAAAAGCAGCCTCATTTGTGGTAAATTGTATTGTTGGAACAACAGATGATGTGCTGCATGGATTGCTTTTGTTTGTATTCCAGTTTTCGCAACCATTCTCATTTGTTACATTGTAATAAGTTATGTGAGGGGGTGTCGTATCAGGTTCAGCTCCTCCTCCTTGTGTATATGTTGTCAAGTTTCTTCTTACTCCATTGTTGAACATGAAGTTTAGCAATTGCGTTAAGTTTGAGCCTTTAGTTCTGTTAATTACGATTAGATGGCTTACATTCCCCTGCAATGTCCCTGTGGCGTCAGTATAACCTCCTATAAGTGCCCTTCTTGTTCCACCAGTTGTATGACTAGCATCTCCTAATGTTCCAATACCTCTTGCAACTTCAACGCCAGAAGTTCCATATAATCCAGTTCCATTAACATACATCACTAGCTCTAATTGTGTATCAGTCCTGTTGACATCAACTGCCATCAAAACACAATTGTCATTGTCAAACCAATGCGTTAAATCTGTAACATCAACTTGAAGATTACCCTCTCCTGCATTAAGACAATATGTTGCCTGCCATTTGTTTACAGGAAGAGTTCTTACTCTTGTTGCAAATCCACCTGGACAAGGGAAAAAATTTGCATCCTGCTTGGCAAAAAACATTCCCAAATCTCTCATAACTTTTGGTCCGCAATACCACCAAGCAACTGT
>CAZRRL010000007.1:0-21102 GCA_964602555.1 uncultured Methanosarcinales archaeon
TTTAAAGAGTAGAAGATATTAATTTTCCATATTGTAAATATATACCATATATAAAGCAAAAGATTTATATGCTGAGAGTTTATTTCCATTAATGTTTGGGGGCTCATTTTATGGCTAAGAAAGACAAGAAACAATACAACAAAGAAAAAGAAATTAATGAAAATACTCAACCTAAATCTGAAGAATTAAAAGAAGTTGAAGCTATTTCTAAGCTGCCAGCTGATATACAAGAAAAGCTAAAGGCAATAAAAGCAACGCTTGAAAAATTCCAAAAAAAAGTTCTTGAGAAATTCGACAAATACATTGTTGGCATTGCCTTAATGCCGCCTCCTAAGCCAGAAGAGTTGCAACAATTGCAGCAGACGCAACAAGAAACACAGCAAGAGCAAAAACCTGAAGACAAAGACAAAATTCACGTTCTAATTTTAGTTGATGATTCTGACAGCAAAACCATGTCAAAGCTTGAGTTAAAAGACAAGCTTACTACAATAATAGAAAGCATCGCAAAAGAAATTGACAAAAATCTTACACCACAGACACTAATTCTTTCTGAGCTATGGCAAAATTGCTTTGATGCCAAATACGAGTTGCTCCAATTAATAGCTTTATCAGCTCCTATTCACGACACTGGAATGCTGCAAGCAATTAAAATTGCTGAGATACACAAAACAATGGTTTTGAAGAAATTTGAAAAGTATATTGTTTCTTATGTTTTAGCAGGTTCGCTAGTTCAAGGAAAAGCAACTCAAACAAGTGACATTGACGTTTGGATTGTTATTGATGACACTGATGTTAAAAAAATGACAAGAGTAGAATTAAAAGACAAATTAAGAGCTATAATCATAGGAATGGGCATTGAAGCTGGTGAACTTACAGGCATAAAAAACAAGCTCAACATTCAAGTTTACATTTTAACAGATTTCTGGGACTCATTAAGAGAAGCAAATCCTGTAATTTTCACATTGCTAAGGGATGGTGTTCCTTTCTTCGACAGAGGTATTTTTATGCCATGGAAACAATTGCTCAAGATGGGTAAAATAAAGCCAAGCGCAGAAGCAATTGATATGTTTATGGGCTCAGGCGAGCAGATGCTTAGAAGAGTACAATTAAAGCTAAATGAAATTGGAATGGAAGACATTTATTATGCTATCTTGACACCAAGCCAAGCAGCATTAATGCTTTATGGTGTTGCGCCTCCATCACCAAAAGAAACAGGCGCATTGATTCGAGAAATTTTTGTTAAGAAGGAAAAATTATTGGAAGAGAAATTTGTTAAGATTTTGGAAAAAAATGTGGAAATAAGAAAAGCCATTGAACACGGCGAGAAAAAAGAGTTAAGTGGAAAAGAAATTGATGAATTGCTGAGCGATGGCGACAAATACCTTAAAAGAATCAAGAGATTATTTACTCAAATAGAGAGGATTAGAGATGAGCGTGAAATGCTTAACATTTATGACACTATAACAACTGTATTTAGAGATGTTTTAAGGTTAGAGGGAATTGAAAAAGTCAAAGACAATGAAATGCTGCATATTATCGAAGACAAGCTTGTTTCAGAAGGAAAAATGCCTTCGAAGTTTTTTAGAACAATCCAGGATGTAATGAAAGCAAAAAAAGATTTTGATGAGAAAAAATTGTCAAAAGTTGAAATAGAAAAAATACATCAAGAAGCTGGTGCATTGATAAAATTCCTTGTTGAATACATGCAAAGAAAAAGAGGAAGAGAACTAGAAAGGTTAAAGATAAGGGTAAAGCATGGCAACAAATTTGGAGAAGTTATTTTGCTTGGCAACGAAGCTTACATAATCCAAGATGTTGAAAATGATGAGAGAGAATTGAGCAAAGCAAAAATAAAAGAAGATGGCAGCTTAGATGCAATTGAAAAAAGCTCATTAGAGGAGCTGGAAAAAGCATTAGCAAAAATCGAAGCACCACAAAAAACATCTATCAAAGAACCTACGTTTGAGGATTTAAAAAGAATATTTGGCAAAGATGTTGAGATTTTGATGAATTATTAGGCTTATAACATTTTTGTTCTGTAAATTTTGCTCTTAATTTATGTTATTTATTTGAAATATACTTTTAATAAAATTAACTACTTTATAATAATAAAATTAGGAAACTTTATATATGAGAGCGTAATGCTTTATGAGTATGGATTTGGCAAAGAGAATTAGAAATCAAATTGCCGTAGCAGGTCTAACTCTACTGATAGGGTCAACAACTTTAGGTTGTGCAGAAACAAAGATGACACGTGAGGGAACTAAACTTGCATTGGGATTGCCATCTTGGTATCCGAATTCTTCTATTGTAGAACTTGATGGTAGTTATCATATGAGGAAACTTGATTTTAATGACTTAATTTTAACCGGTCGTATTCATATAATAAAAAATTATATGAAAAAACATAATTTGGATGAAAAAGGAGTCTACAAAATTATTGACGAAAATGGCGATAAAGTAATAACGACAGAGGAATTACAAAAATTCTTAAGAAAGTATGAGCGTTAGGTTAAATTTTAGTAATAACTAATTAATACTCATTGTTAATAATTTCATAAAAATTATATCAATAGAAATTTTTTCTAAAATAATCAATTTTGTTAATCAATAATAAAAATAAGTATAAAAATAATTTTTAAAATCTCATTCAGAAACATCGAAAATTGTTTTAAATTTTATAGTCTCGAAAACCTAAGATTTTCGAAACATCGAAAAACTCTGTTTTTCTGGCTTCGAAATTTGAAAAATTTCGAAACATTAATATACCAAAAAAACAATTCTTTCTGTGGTGGTTAAATGAAAACTGGCTACAAAGTTTATAATTGCATGACCACTAAACCTATTTCTGTAACATCAGATACAACGCTGGAGGAATGTGCCAAAGCCATGGTCACAAATCATGTTGGTGCATTAGTAATCAAAGACGACAACAAATCAAAAGGACTAATAACAGAGCAAGACATTGTAAGGAAGGTTATTGCAAAAGGAATCAATCCATTAACAAAGAAAGTTAAAGATTTTATGGAAATCAAGCTGATAACAATAGGATCGAATGACGACATCTACGATGCTTTGATAAAAATGCGAGACCAAAACATAAGGCATTTGCCAGTTGTTGAAAATGGCAAGATGGTAGGATTATTGACGTTAAAAGATATTCTGAAAATTGAGCCACAATTATTTGAGCTTCTTGTGGAGAAATTTGAATTAAGGGAAGAATCAAGAAAGCCAATAAGCAGAATAATACCAAATGAGGGCATATGCCAAGCATGTGGCGCTTATGTTGAGAATATCAAAAAAGTAAAGGGCTCTTTGCTTTGCGAGCGCTGTGCTGCTGAGCAAGCTTAGTGGACCATTTTTGTATACTGCCATCATAATATTTATATACTATAAGTTATTCATTATTTTTTTAATATGGATTTTAAAAATCGAGATATTATCTCAATAAACGATTTCTCAAAGGAAGAGCTTTTGCACACTCTTAAAGTTGTGAGGCAACTTGAGCAAAAGCCTAAAAGCTCTCTTCTAAAGGGGAAAATTTTAGCAGCCTTATTTTTCGAGCCGTCAACAAGAACGAGGCTTAGCTTTATCTCAGCAATGGAGCAGCTTTCTGGCACTGTAATTGGATTTTCAACAGCAAATGTAACCTCAATACAAAAAGGTGAATCCTTGTGGGACACAATAAAGATGACGGAACAATATGCGGATGTAATTGTAATAAGGCACCCTTTAGAGGGATCTGCAAGACTTGCTGCAGAAGCAGCTTCTATACCCGTAATAAATGGTGGTGACGGCAGCAACCAGCATCCAACACAAACATTGCTGGACTTGTATACAATGCAAAAAACAAAAGGCAAGCTTGAAGGCTTACACGTTGGCTTTGTTGGTGACTTAAAATATGGCAGAACAGTCCATAGTCTTGTAATTGCATTAGCGCATTTCAACCCTACTTTATACTTTATTGCGCCAGACGAGCTTCAAATCCCTGAAAGTTATCTTGATGAATTGTACCAAAAAAGGATTAAGTATCATAAAACATCTGACCTGCAAAGATTCAGCAAAGAACTTGATGTGCTTTATGTAACTAGAATACAAAAAGAAAGATTCCCTGATCCTTTGGAGTATGAGAAATTTAAAGGTATATACAGGATAGATGAAGCATTTCTGCAGAATGTCAAAAAAGATTTTAAGATAATGCATCCTTTGCCAAGAGTTGATGAAATTGATAAAAGCGTCGATAATACACCTTTTGCGGCATATTTTGAGCAGGCAGCAAATGGCATACCAGTCAGAAAAGCTTTGCTTGCTCTAGTTTTAGGAAAGGTAAAATAAATGGCAAAAAGAAAAAATAAGCAAAAAAGAAAAACAAGAAGGACTAAAGAAAAGATAATAGCCAAAAAAGTATTAAGCACTAAAGAAGAGATTAATAAAGAGCTGAAAATAAGTGCTATAGAAGATGGAACTGTAATCGACCATATACCAACAGATGCAACTTTTAAGGTTGTTGAAATCCTTGACTTAGAAAACCATAAAGGGGTTGTGTCAATAGCAACTAATTTGCAAAGCAAAAAAATTGGCAAAAAAGGCATCATTAAGGTTGGTGGAAAAAGCTTAACTCAAGACCAGGTTAATAAAATAGCAATTGTAGCTCCTTATGCAACTGTAAACATAATAAAAAATTATGAGGTTAAAGAAAAAATAAAAGTAAAGACTCCAGAAATTATTGATAATGTTGTTAAGTGCTCTAATCCAGTTTGTATAACGAACAATGAGCAAGTCCTAACTAAATTTTATGTAGTTAGTAAAGACCCTCTTAAAATTAAGTGCCATTATTGCGAGAGGGGCATGGTCAAAGAAGACATAGAAATAATTTGAAAATAATTTTTTAAGATTTATTTATCTTAGTGTTGTTTTTAAAAGTAGTAAAATTTTTTAATCACTACCAAAAAGTATTTATATAACTACTTAAATGATTAAACAGTATGAAAAAAAGGGTAATGCAAACTTGGTTTGTAGTTCTTTTTATAATTGGTGTGATTGTTGGCTGGGTTTTACCTGGGAACCTAGGTATGTTCACAAAACAAGTTACAGGAAAAACATTGCAACCTGCGGTTTTTGAAGTACCAAAAAGATTAGGCCAGCTTGATATCGATGCAGGCGTATTTAAGTATACCATTCTTGCTGAGACAGATACAGGCAGCATTGAATTATTAAGAGTAGATGGTGCAATACCAAAGCATGTGCATCCAAAAGAAAATCATTTTGTTTACATTTATAAAGGCCGTGCAAAAGGAACGATAGGGGATGTTACAGCTGAAGTAG
Source organism: uncultured Methanosarcinales archaeon (assembly GCA_964602555.1). Taxonomy (GTDB): domain Archaea; phylum Nanobdellota; class Nanobdellia; order Woesearchaeales; family GW2011-AR4. The sequence continues at coordinate 5,326 of CAZRRL010000007.1, forward strand.
GCCCTGGCCAATTAGTTGCAATACCAGCAGGAGTTCCGCATACTTTGGAAAGAATTGGTGACACACCAGTTGAAATAATTTTATTTTCTACGCCTCCATTTGTTGAGAAAGACATTCAATGGTTAGAACAGAAATAAGCTTGTTTTGATAAATTTAATAAATATTGTGTTTTTATTTCTTATAATGAAAAAGTTATGGCTTAAAGAATTTGCACGAGACCTATTAGCTTTAGGCAGCATACCTTTCTATTTTTTAGTTATGATTAGAGCAGTGATTGGAAATTACTATGTTTTTGTTTATCAGATGCTCATAGCAGCGATTTTTATATTTATTCTTTTCTTCATAATTAAAAACTCAAACTTGCATGTTGCAAGATCACTTGTTGCTGTTTTGTTTACTGCATTGTTTTATAAAGAAATTATTTACACAATTTTCGCGTTTTTTATATGGATTTTATTAGTGTTTGCTGCATATTACATCAAAAAGAATAGTAGCGCAGTTCTTAAGGGAGTTGTTGTTGGAGCAATGAGTTTTTTGGTTGGTTATTATGGAACATTATTTCTATAAAATATAAAATAATAAGCTTTAAATAAACCTTATAAAATACAAAAACTGATGCAAAATGAATGAACGCTTGATAATGTTTTCAGGCACAGAATGTGTGCATTGCAAGGAAATGTATCCTTTAATCGAGCAACTTGAGAAAGAAACTGGTTTAAAAGTTGAGCTTATTGAAGTGTGGCATAATGCAGAGAATGCAGCTTTTCTAGAAAGCATCGACAAAAACCCTGATGGAAGTGTATTTTGTGGTGGCATTCCTTTATTCTATAATGAAAAAACAGGAAAAAAGCTTTGCGGTAATCAAAAATATGAAAAATTGAAGGCATGGGCTTTGGGAGAATTAAAATAATATTTCGATTAGAATTTTTTTAATTAGAAACATAAAAATGCCTGGGAAAGAAACAAAAACATCAAAAATTACATAGAATTTACATTAAATAAAAATATTAACGAAAACTAAACATTGATTAAAATGGAACAAAAGCTAATCAAGCCAGAATGGTTAAAAATTAAGTTGGATATAAATGATAATTTTGCCAATATTAAAAATACGATAAAACAATTCAATTTACACACTGTTTGCGAGTCTGCCCATTGCCCAAATATTTCTGAATGCTGGAATACAGGAACAGCCACTTTTATGTTGATGGGTGATGTATGCACAAGAGCTTGCAAATTTTGCGCTGTAAAAACAGGCAATCCAATGAAAAAGCTTGATGCTGAAGAGCCAAAAAAAATTGCTACTGTACTGGCTGAGCTAAGAATTTTTGATTATGTTGTTTTGACATCTGTTAACAGGGATGACTTAGCAGATGGAGGTGCTTCTCATTTTTCTGAGTGTGTAAAAGAGGTAAAGAAGGCATATCCTGAAATTATTGTTGAAGTGCTTATACCTGACTTTAGGGGAGATATTGAGGCTTTAAAAACAATAGTTGACGCAAGGCCTGAGGTTATAGCTCATAATATTGAGACTATTGAAAGGTTACAAAGAAAAGTTCGTGATGTAAGAGCTAATTATAAACAATCGTTGATGGTTTTAGAAAATATAAAAAAAATAAATAAAAAAATATACACAAAATCATCAATAATGCTTGGGCTTGGTGAAGAAGATGAAGAGGTTGTTCAAGCAATGAAAGATTTAAGAGCAATTGATGTCAATATAATCACATTAGGTCAATATCTAAGACCGAGCAACTTGCATATTCCAATAAGCAATTTTGTTGAACCACAAAAATTTGAATATTTCAAGCAGAAAGCAATTGAACTTGGCTTTTTGTTTTGTGCAGCAGGCCCATTTGTGAGAAGTTCTTATAAAGCTGGAGAGTTATTTATGAAGAATGTTATAAAAAGAAAAGTATATTGTTGAGTAGATTATCCTCCAATCTATATGATAAAAAATATATAATAGTTAAAAATGCTATCAACAAAATTTATAAATAAGGTATTAATTTGGGTTTGAGAGGTTTTTATGCCAAAAAAAGTCTTAAAAGATTTTAAGGTTGAGTATCTGCAAATATTAGATGAGAATGGCAATTGTGACGAATCCTTAATGCCTAAGCTTTCTAATGACGAAATTAAAAAGATGTATGAAATGCTTATTCTTGTCAGAGTATTTGACCAAAAAGCTTTCAATATGCAAAGGCAAGGCAGATTAGGCACATACATTCAATTCAAAGGCCAAGAAGCTTGCCAGGTTGGAAGCGCTTTTGCATTACAAGTTGAAGATTTTGTCTTTCCAATGTATAGAAATAGTGGCTTATTAATAGCAAGAAAGCAACCAATAGTTCAAGTCTTGCAATACTGGGGTGGTGATGAAAGAGGCATGATAAGCCCTCCAAATGTAAATAACTTTCCAATAGCAATTCCAGTTGGTACCCAAGTGCCTCATGCTGTTGGAGCTGCAATGGCAGCTAAGTTAAGAGGCACTAAACAAGTATCTATAGTATATTTTGGTGACGGTGCTACATCTAGAGGTGACTTTCATGAGGCGATGAATTTTGCTGGCGTGTATCAAGTACCTGTTGTATTTATATGTGAGAACAACCAATTTGCGATTTCAGTTCCAAGGATAAAACAAACTCATTCAGAAACTATTGCGCAGAAAGCCATAGCTTATGGTTTTGAGGGTATACAACTTGATGGTATGGATGTTTTTGCAGTGCACAAAGCAGTTGCTGAATCTGTCAAAAAGGCAAGAGAAGGCAAAGGTCCAACTTTGATTGAGTGCTTTACTTATAGAATGTGTGACCACAGCACTTCAGACGACGCTTCAAGGTACAGGACAAAAGAGGAGCTTGGGCAATGGGCAAAAAAAGATCCTATTGAAAGGCTTGAAAAGTATATGCGCAAAAAAAATTTATTAGATGATACTTATAAAGAAAAAGTTCTGAAACAATCACAAGAGACTGTTGAGAGAGCAGTCACAGAATTTGAGAAACTGCCTGCTCCTGACCCCAAAGATATTTTTAAGTATGTTTTTGCTGAAATGACACAGCAACAAAAAGAGGAAATGCAGGATTTGTTTGGTAATTGAACAATAAAATGGTTGTAGCTACTATAGTACAAGCAGTTACCATTGCTTTAAAGCAGGAATTAGCTAGAGACAAGAATGTTATAGTGCTTGGCGAAGATGTTGGCCTTAATGGTGGAGTGTTTAGAGCAACTGAAGGCTTGCAGAAAGAGTTTGGGCCTAATAGAGTTATTGACACGCCATTAGCAGAGCTTGGCATTGTTGGAGTTTCGATAGGAATGGCGGTTAATGGCTTAAGACCAGTTGCTGAGATACAATTCAGCGGCTTTGTGTATGCTGCTTTTGACCAGCTGTTATCACATGCTGGACGCATTAGGATGAGAAGTCGTGGTCGTTATTCATGTCCACTTGTGTTAAGAACACCTTACGGAGGCGGCATTAGAGCTTTAGAGCTTCATTGCGAATCAGGAGAAGCACTATTTTCTCATATACCAGGCATTAAAATGGTTGTGCCATCAAACCCTTACGATACAAAAGGTTTGCTTGCATCAGCAATTCGTGACCCTGACCCTGTTATTTTTTATGAGCCAATGAGAATATATAGAGCAATAAAGCAAGACATTCCAGAAGATGAATATATTGTTCCAATAGGCAAAGCCAATATTGTTCAGCAAGGAGATGATTTAACATTAATAGCATGGGGCGCAATGGTTAAAACATGCACTGATGCACTTGAAAAATTAAAGAACAAATATAGCGTTGAGCTTGTTGATTTAAGGACAATAAATCCTTATGATTCAGAAACAATTATTAACTCTGTCAAGAAAACTGGAAGATGTGTTATTGTGCATGAAGCAATAAGGACATGTGGAGTTGCTGCGGAGCTGATTGCCAATATTAATGAAAAAGCATTACTAAGCTTAGAAGCGCCTGTCGTTAGAGTAACAGCACCTGATGTTCCATACCCTCTCTCTAAATTAGAAAATTATTATATGCCTGATGTTAACAGAGTTTTGAAGGGAATAGAGAAGGTGATGGGTTTTTAAGTCGGTTATAGTTAAATATCACATTCAAATAAAATAAAAGATTCAAAAATTAAATTTAATAAATAGAGAGTTAAAAATCAAATTCAATCCGTCGACTGCGGTGACAAAAATTACAGCTCGGCAAAAATTTTCCTGCCATTAATTTTTGCCTCACCAATCGATTCAATAAAAAATTAAAAATAATGAATATCGAGAAAATTGAAGATTTTCACGAACTTGAAAAATAAATTTTCAAGTAATCGGCGAGGCGGAGCGATATGGTAGGAAAGCGACGCCGAGCACAATATATTTGTGCGGAGCACCGATTGAAAAATAAAGATAAACTAAATTTTTTTTAAAAATGCCTTACGAATTTAAATTTCCAGATGTTGGAGAAGGAATCCATGAAGGGGAAATAGTAAAGTGGTTTGTTAAGGAAGGCGACAAAGTTAAAGCTGACCAGCCTCTTGGTGAAATAGAAACAGACAAAGCAATTGTTGAAATGCCTTCACCTAAATCAGGCACAATTCTAAAGCTGCATGTTACTGCAGGAGGCATTATACATGTTGGCGAAACAATGGTTACTATTCTTGAAGAGCATGAAACAGAAGAAGATGCAAAAAAGCATTTTGAGGCAAAGCAAGAAGCCAAAAGTGATGTTCCATACACTGGCTCTGTTGTTGGGTTTTTAGAAGAAGCAAAAGAAGTCAAGCCAATACAAACAACAAAGGCCGAATTTAAAGCAGCAGAAATATCAATACTTGCAACTCCTGCTGTCAGGAATCTTGCAAAGCAGCTTAATGTTGACTTAGCAACTATAAAAGGAACTGGGTCAAGTGGAAGGATTACAATTGATGATGTGCAGAAAGCAGTTGCAGCAGCAAAAAGGGAAGAGAGTATTGGCATTAAGATTACAAGAAAATATGATTTTTTTGGTTATATTGAAAGAATGCCATTGCATGGTGTAAAGAAAGCAGTTGCTACAAAAATGACAGAATCAATTTTTACAGCTGCTCAGTTGACAAATATGCATGAAGCTGATGTAACAGAGCTTGCTGCTTTGCGAGATAAAGAAAAAGAAAGCTATGCAAAAGAAGGAATTAAACTTACATTTATGCCTTATATTGTAAAGGCAGTTGCACTTTCATTGATGCAACACCCTTATCTTAACGCCTCTCTAGAAGGAGAAGAAATTGTTTTGAAAAAATACTACAATATCGGAGTTGCAGTTGACACAGAAGAAGGCTTATTTGTTCCAGTCGTTAAAGCTGCTCAGGAAAAAGATATAAAAACAATAGCAAAAGAGATTGATAAGCTAGCAAATGATGCCAAAAGCAGAAAAATAAACATGATGGATTTAAGAGGTGGCTCTTTTACAATTAGCAATCTTGGCTCTGTTGGTGTTAGCTTTTTTACACCAATAATTAATTATCCTGAAAGTGCAATTCTTGGCGTTGGCACAATTGTTGAGAAACCTATTGTCAGAAATGGAAAAATTGAAATAAGAAAAATTTTGCCTTTGTCTTTGACTTATGACCATAGAATTGTTGATGGTGCTCAATCTGCAAGGTTTATGACTGATATCATTAAAAGATTGGAAAAGTGTGAGTTTTAGGTTTAACTTCCTCTCTCAACATAGCAAGCTCCTTTATTCTTAATAAAAGAACTTGAAGGCAGCATTACTTCATTGTATTTTGTCTTTGCCAAATCTTCTGCGCGCATTGATTCGTGTTCTGAAAGTCCATCTATTTTTATTTCTTTATTTCGAATAAAATTATTTTTCAATGTTTCATAAACTTTTTGCTGGGAAATTCTTTTATGTTGCAGAATTGATGTCACCTTTTCATTAGCTAAATATTGCGGAATATTCAAAACCTTGGGCATCATCTCAAAATCAATATCATACACTAAAGTGCCATGCTGTAAGTAAACACCTTTGTCCATTGCTTTTGCTGCATTTCCTGATATTTTTTTATCATTAACAACTATATCATTTTTGTTTTCCAAAGCAGGAGTTATTCCTAAGTCAATCAAGGCATTAATCAGCCAAGAACAAATTTGCTTGTACGCATTTTCTATGCTGTAACCAAAAATCCTTATTGGAGCAATCACGCTGTATGTAAAATCAACTTTATCGTGAAAAACTGCTCTGCCGCCTGTCATTCTTCTAACAACTTCAACATTATATTTTTTGCAAGCGTCCAAATTAATTTCTTTATGATTTTGGTAAGCACCTATGGAAACAGAGCTATTAAACCATTTATAGAATCTGATTGTTGGCAATTCTCTTTCATTTGCAACACTTTCATAAATAGCATGGTCAACAGCCATGTTCATATCTGCATTGTAAGCTTCTTGCTCAATCAAGCGCCACGTCATATCACTAGAATTTGAATTTTTATATTTAAATATTACTTTATTTTTATCAAAACGTTTATATAACATATGGCTTAACTTTGGTGAATGGCTAAAAAAAGAAAACATAACAATAACCACACTTTCCTTATTGTTTTTTTTATAGTAATAATTACTTTAATTTCTGTTTCTATAATAAAAAATTTTATAGAAAAAAATAACAATAAAAATCAAAATCCAACATTAAAGAATATCAAACTTCCAAATAATTTTGAAATAGAAATCTTCGCTTCAGATTTAGGGCAAAGTTTGTATGCATCAGCAGGTCCTAGCATAGGTCCAAGGTTTATGGAATTCTACAACGATGTTTTATTTGTCAGCTTGCCCAATGCAGGCACAGTGATAGCCTTGCCTGACAAAAACAAAGACGGCAAAGCAGACGAAATCATTAAGGTGATTGATGGGTTAAACAAGCCCCATGGAATTGCATTTCTTGATGACTATATGTATATTGCTAATGAGGATAGTGTCATAAAGGTAAAACTTGAAAATAATTTAAAGGCAAATATTTCTACAAAAGAATATTTTACTGATTTGCCTAAAGGCGGGCATTGGACAAGAACAATTAGGATAAAAGACAACAACTTGTACATTAGTGTTGGCTCAAGCTGCAATGTTTGCATAGAAAAAGATATTAGAAGGGGTTCTATACTAAAGTGTGATTTAGAATTCGAGAAATGCCAGCCTTATGCTAGAGGTTTAAGAAATGCAGTTGGCATTACTTTTCATCCAATAAATAATGATTTGTATGCAACTGAAAATTCAAGAGATTGGCTGGGAGAGGATTTGCCTCCAGATGAGATAAATAAAATAGAATCTGACAAGCACTACGGCTGGCCATTTTGTTATGGTAAAAACATTCCAGATCCAGAGTTTGGAAATTTTGGATGTAACTCAAGAGAGCCATCATTTATTGATTTACAAGCTCACTCTGCTCCATTAGGCTTAGCCTTTAACTTTGGCAATAATTTTCCAGCAGAGTACAAAGAAAAGCTATTTGTAGCTTATCATGGCTCATGGAACAGAAAAGTTCCTACTGGTTACAAAATTGTGATGATAGACATTAACACTGAGCAAGTGCAAGATTTTGCAACAGGCTGGCTTAAAGGTAATAAAGTTTTAGGCAGACCAGTTGATATAATTTTTGACAAAGATGGAATAATGTACGTAAGTGATGATCACACTGGATTGATTTATAGGATTTATTATGAACCATAATATTTCTGTTACCCTCGTGTTGCTTAACTTTCTTTAGTACCCTTAAGTACAAGGGGCACCCATATCCCTTAAGAGAGCACAGAGGTCTCTTATTTTTTATCATCGCCAAAGCGAAAAATAAAGTTGAGTTGACACCAGCTTGTTTAAAACCAAAAATTATAAATAGAAGTGCAAATTTCTGTTGGATATGATATCCAAGAGGTGTGTTATGACAAAAACATTAGCTGACAAGGTTTTAAAGGATTTTTCCAAAGTAAAGATAAAAAAAATATTTGTGAAAGTCCCAAAACTTAGGATTAAAAAAAACAAGGTTGCAAAATCAAAACCTGACGATAAAATTCCAATTTCTGCTATCATAAACATCTTAATAAAAAATTCAATTGAAAAGGCTAAAAGAGAAAAAAAAGAGAAAACTCTAGCTGAGGAAGATGAAAGTTATACATCGTTAAAAGATGAAAGACATAGTATCATAAATGGAGGTTATGGTGCTGTTTCTAAGGGCTATGGAGCTTTTCACACTTCTTATGTTGATTATGGAAAATTATTTAGTTACCTTGGAAAATTTAAATCACAAAATGCTTATGAAAATATGGCTGAACATGTTGGAGTAATCAATAGGTCGTTAGATAGTAATAGCTTTACTTTAGTTGACAGAGAAACTATGGATAAAGGAAAATTTTACGTAAGATATGTTAATTCAAAGATACCAATTGACAAAACATCATTAGTTCCTATAGCTGGTATGAATTCTGCAGAATGGGAACAATTCAAAATGTGGATGAGACTGGATACTACTATGTACCTTCTTAAGACATCAACTTCTTAATGCAACCCAGTTTCTTTTTTTAGTTTGTGCGCAGTTGCTCTGCTTGCATCTAGCTTGCTAGCAGTTTTTTCTCCTTCAGTCACATAACTTTCTGCTATGTTAATTCTCTCTCCTATTGGACCCGTAGCGACTCTTTGCTCTTTTGCTGGCTGAGAATAATCTTGATATGTTTGCGCAACTGCTTGATAGCTTTTTGCGCCTTTAGTTAAAGCTGTTGCCGGTGCTTCCTCTCTCGCAGTCCTTTCTAATCTTTGCTCACCAGTTGATTCAAAAATCCTTGAAATATCAACTGTCCTTTGCTCTGGTGTAATATCCTCAGCAAGCTTTTCTGTCTTAAGCTCTTGCATTGATTTTTTTATTAATTCCTCTATTTCGTCAACTTCCTTCTTTCGCTCTTCTTCCATAAGCTTGAGCTTTTTTATTCTTTCTTCAGGTGAAAGTTTTGTAAGTTCTTTTTTGTCAATTGACATTTTTTATTTTGATTTTATTTATTCTAATATTGTTTTTATTAATGTGAATTTAATATGTTATTTCATTCAAAAATAACAAAAAATGGAAAATATTTCTATTCAATACTCTGAGTTATATAAACCTTTTTAGAAGTCACTCCAATGGCACAGCACTCCAAAGTGTCCAATCATTGCTTGGTGCATAAGGTCCAAAGACATAGTAAGGTGGCTTATTTTGACCAAAGAACGAGTACTGCACATCGCTCCATGTTTGTGGCACTCTTGGACCACCAAATCCAATACCATAAACTGGTGAGCCAAAAAAACGCCATGTTTTCATCAAGCCATGAAAATCACTTAAGTCAGTTGATGCATCAGCTCCTGGCTCTACAGTAACAGCTTTATCATAACCATATTTCTGGAGTATTGCCATTATTTCTCTTACTGGACTATTTCCCTGACCTGGTGCTAAATGGTCATCATGGTAACCATAGTTGTCAGCAAGATGAACATTTCCAATCATTTTTTCTTTTGCTAAGCTTTCAACTTGATTAAGTACCCACCTCTTAAAATCTTCGTCGTTTTGTTCTCTTGTCAAATGAGGATCATCTTGCCAATACTTGCGCCATAAATTGATGTGACCAGTATCAAGCGTTGCTTTGATGTGCCTTTCAGCTAATTGTCTTGCCTCTTCTTTGCTTACTCCCATGTAATAGGGATTTGGTTGCATAATCCCCTCTTTCAGTTTTTCTGGAGTTATTGCTTCAGGAGCCAAGCTTGCACCATATTCAATTTCAGGTTTTGTCAATAAATCAACCATTCTTTCCCTTGATTTCTTTATAATCCACTTTAGTTCTTCTAAGTGGCCTCCAAACCTTTCTGGAAAAATATGCTCAACTGCAACTGTAACAGGATTATTTGGATCCTTAGTTTTTCTTAAGGCATGTACTCCAGCTTCTGCATAAAGCCTTGCACCATGCCTTTCAAGTCTTTTTATTGGTGTGACTATATGATCCTTAGTTTCATGGGTATCTTGCGCTTGTTGCTCTTGTGATGCTGCTGTTGAACGTTCATATTCCAAATTTCTAGTTACATCAAATAGGCGCTTATTAATCAGTTCTAATGGATGCTTAAATTCACCAGGCGCAAAGCCTCCAGTAGCCTCAAGAAGTTCTCTGTCTTCCCTTAGTATTTTCCATTTTTCGTCGTCAGGAACGGATTTATCAAGTTGCTCATAAAATTTTTTTGCTTCTTCAAGTTTGTTAATTGCTTTTACCCAAATCTGAGCTCTTGCTGAAAATTGTAGCGACCATCCTCTTGCAATACCTTCTTGGGCATCAAGAGTAGCTCTAACATAAGCCTCTTCAGGATACATCTTTTCATAGTAATTTGGCTTTCTTCTTTTTTTCTCTTCAAAATATTTATTATATTCTTCAGACTCTTTCCTAAAATCTTCAAATGATTTCAATCTAACTTTAAAAATTCTTTTTTGCTCATCAAATTCTGGGACCCTCCCTCTTGATGGATCATAAGGGTCTATTATCTTTTTGTTTTGGTAATCAATATAATCTCCTTTTTTGATTAATATTTTTTGTTTTTGGCTTTCTGGCTTGTCTAAATTGTCATATCCCCAGTAATCATCTTTTGCACGTCTCCAATCAGGATGTGCAACTAGCCTATCCTTTTGCACTGTTTCTATCTTTGCAGATGTTCTGTCATCAAGCAAAGTAAATTGTGCATCAACTTCTTGTACATGAGCTTGCCTAAATAAAAGTCTTCCACTTGGGTCGCGAGCAAGATTAAGCCTACCAGTTTCATCGTCTAAGTACATATCTGTCATTGGTCTTTCAAATTCACCAGAATGGATAACAACAGAGCCTCCACCTAAATCTGCTTGAAAGTCAATTGCTCTTTTCAGCTCAAAAAGGTCTTGTGTTGCATTATAAACAGAGAAATTGCCTCTTTCGTCTCTGCCCATCATGCCCATTAATTGAAAAGAAGCATGTGTTGTAAACTTAACTTCATTGGCTAAGGATAATTCTCTAATTGCTTGTCTTTGGTCCTCGCCTAGCATTTCAGGAGTTTGAGCATTTCTTGAGCCTGTTCTGTACCCGGGAAATTGTATTTCTATATTTCCTGCACCCATCCTTATCTTAGAGTAAATGCCTGCAACATTTGCTGCTGATATACCCATTGGAACGCTCATTCCAATGTCTTTAACGCCTAAGTCAACACCATAAGGAGGTTTTTCACCATAAAGCTGAGGATCCATTGCATTAAAGTAATCCACTACAGGATGATGAGAATAATAGCCTGAGCTGAATTTCATTTTGCACCTTTTTTGCTTATTTTTTAAAAATTTTATTGAGTTAGTTATATAAAAATGTATTGTTTTTTTACATTGTAAAGTCTTCGGGGTTAAATAGTAAAGTTTTTATAAAGTCTGAAAATATTTAGTATAGAGGTGTTTTTGATGTGGGAGAAACCAATTAAAGTACATGTTATAAAAGAGGAAGATACGTTTACAGGAAGAGGAGGGACATTGGATAGGGTATTATTTGATAAAAAATTTTGGTCAATGATACTCCCATTTTTATTAATATTGATTGGTTTTGGTGTATATTCTACTAATGGTCTGCTTAGTATTTTTATGATAGGATTAGGTGTTTTTTGGATATACAAAAAAATCCAAAAACGTAAGAGAAAGAAAGTTTAAACTATATTCTATAGACGATAATTAAAACGGAACATTTATATAGTAGTAAGTATTACAGTAATACTATGGAAAAAGATATTTTAACATTCAGAGGCGACAGAAATGTATGGATAGATTTCGTTTCAAAAGTCAAGAAAGACAGAAAAGAGGTTTGGGAAGTATTGTCCAAACTCATCAGTAAGTATATCAAAAATAAAGATTGAAGTAGAAAGTAGCCCCGAAGTTTGTGGCTTCGGGACTGGAGAGACCAAAATGACCTGCGAAGACCAAATTAGTCCCTATAGCGAGTGTGGGACTTCTAACAATAAAAACCTTTCGGCAACGAAGTGTGTTAAGTGCAAAAGCGAGAAAGTAAGGAAAAAAGGATTTAGGAAAACCTCTCAAAGAGGACAGCAACAGAGGTGGATTTGTAACAACTGCAAAACTTCTTTCACGATAGACAATGGGTTCTGGAAGATGAAAAACAATGAGCAGAAAGTTTGCCAAGCAATAGACACTTATTATGAAGGATTATCTTTAAGAAAAGTAAGAAGGAATTTTTACAAATATGGAAATACAAGAATAAGCCATCAATCTGTTTTAAATTGGATAAGGAAATATGTTTATTTAATCAGAAAGAAATTGGAAAATGTAAAGCCAAATTTGTACGGACATTATTTAACCGACGAGGTTTCTATAAAATGCAAAGGGGAAAATCATAACTTTGGGTTAGTTATGGACAAGAGAAGCAGATATATTATAGCGACAAGATATTCTGAAAACGAATATATAAGTCCAGAACATAGCATTGAATTATGGAGCAGAGCAAGAGATATACAAAGACCTAAAAGATTGACAAGCGACGCACATATGACATATCAAGACGCATTTAATAAAGTGTTCTATACAAGATACAAAGAGGGAAGGGTTGAATATGAACAAATAAATCATGCAAAGACTGGCAAATACAATTATATAATGGAAAGAGTCTGGAATACTTTACGAGAGAGAATAAAAATAATGCGTGGCTTTAAAGCAAGTTGGTCGGCAAAATTGCTTATAGACGGGTTTTTCATATGGTATAACTTTGTAAGACCACATATGACTTTAAGGTGCAGTCCTGCGGAAGTGGTTGGATTAAAAGGTGGTAGTTGGTTAGAAATAATACAAGGGTAGGATTTTCACGCAATACTACTTAATTTTTGCAAAATTGAACCCTCTCCATAATATAAATTATCTCTTTTATTTAATACGTTTGCTGATTGTAACTCTGTTAAGTATCCTAAAAACTTTGCATTATTAACTTCCTTTGAATACAATTCTTTAAATTCATCAAAAAAAGTAGCATTACTAATCTGTATAAGCTTTCCGATGTTTGAAGCTAAATAATAATATGTTGTAACAATTGATATAAATGTATCAATCATAGTTAAGTGCAATTCCTCTCTTAAATACTTTCTTCCATCTTTTAAAACATATCCAAATGTATATTCCAAAACTTCCATTTCCTTTTTATTCTCTAATGCTTTTTGTAATTCGATAGGTATATTACCTTCTACAAAATCTCCTTGAGAGTTTTTTCTAATTATCCCATAGTCTTCTAAAAATTTAAGATATTTTTTCATTCTCTCTTTCTTTGGAGAATTGTTTAAATCATTTTGTGTAAATTTCTTATCAAAAAATATTTTATTTAAAATTACATAAATCGGTCTCAAATTATTTTTTATCAAAGAAATTTTAATTAGTTTTGGATAAATTTCATCAAGTATTATATTTTCTACATTAAATCTCAAACGTTTTTCCTTTTCTAAAAATTTATCAAAAATTACTTTTGGATTGGCGACTGCCTGAACATTGCCTAAATTGTCAAGTTCGTATTCTATAGTGTAAATGTTATCAAACTTAATAAATTTAATGTACTGCTTTTGTATACGGTCATCATAAATTATACGAGGCACAGAAACACCTAATGATACAGCAATTTTATTCGTGCCTTCAATATTTTTTGTCTCACAAATATACAGATTAGTTCCTATTTTCATTACAAGATGTTTTTTAATTTTTGTTAATAACTGAGTTTCTTTCATTTTAATAGTCTCCAATTTTCTTTTGATTTTTACTAACTTCTGGTTTATTTTTTTTGGGTGAAAACCATATACACGGGTAAATTAATTCTTTGTGAACCCAATATTCCAAAAACTTTACAAACGAAATTTCATCATAAATATTATTTAAATCATTGTAATTTTTATATTTATTATGTATTGTATCAAACAACAATATTTTTTGATTTTCTTTATCAATGCCAACAATGATTAAAACATGATAATTGGGTTCGTTATCTCCAATAACTTCGGTTTGTCTTTTATTATGCCATTGATTATAATCTTTTAAATGAAAAACAACAATTGGATATATTCCTTGCGAAAGCAAGTCATATAAATCATCTATTTTATTGTTTTCTTTAAAATTGTAAATTATATTTAGTATATTTAATGGTTTTGCTAAAAAATCTGGCAACATCTCCAAAGGTATTCCACCTTGATAAATTCCATCATATTTGCAGAGCTTGTTTATCTCTTTTAAACCCAAAGCGTTTTGCGTAAATTGATTATCTAAAACATTCTTAATTGCAGTAGAGACACACATAGCTCTCTCAGGCTGAAAAGTTGGTTGCTTTGTAAATGGCTTGAAAACCTTCATCCCCCATCTAAAGTATCAATTTTAGATGGTATATTTAAGCTTTTATATTAGTTTTGGTGGTGAATTGTAATTGATTATTAAAAAGCCACATATGGATAATTTCTCGTCCTAATTCTGATTTTCCTTTGTTATACAGTTTTATAGCTTTATCAAATAAAATTCCATCTTGTTCTTCAAGGTTTATTGAAAGTGGATAATTTGCTGTCATTTACTTTTATTTGTAAAAGTACATTACTTTTATGAATAATAATACATTACTTATATTTAACTTTTTTGCTACTGTAGACTATAGATTTAAGGATTTAAATCTTTCAGCCAAGAATGTCCAGTGCTTATTGTTTATATTGAAAATAAAGAAAGTCTGAAAGTCTAATGATTTTCAACAAATATACCTAACCCCGTAGATTTGACAATGTATGTTTTTTGTGATTAATTGGATTAAGAAAGTTTTATATTGTTTAATCTATTCTAAGCCTAAGCAATATTTGAAGATTAAGGGTGAGTATTAAGATAAATATAAAATTTACCAATTCAACATATCATGTTGTTTCTTAAATTCATGATACACAGTCCACATTTGCTTTTTAACAGTTTCTTCCGCATTTCTTTTTGTAATTACTCCTTTCATAATATCTGTTTGCGTTGGCTTCTTTATTTTTTGCTTTAACTCTTTTTTGACTTTAAAGGATGTAAACAATTCTGCAAAGCCCTCAAATACAGATAAGAAAGGCCCTGCTATTTTAGCAGGCGGCTTTGGCGGTTCTTTCTTTTCCTCAAATTCTTCTCCAGCTTCTTTTAAATATCGCATTAATTCATCACCTAATGCCTCCAAAGCTGCTTTGACTGAACCATCTATTACACCAAGCAACTGAAAGTCTTCTTGCTCGCGCATCCTTTTGTAATTTTCAATTTCTTTTTCAGTCCATGCATAAGCTCTAAAATCAATTTCAACTCTGCCAAGATGCAAAGGACCTCGCTGGTACTCTTGAGTGTAGCTCATCTCAGGCCTTGTTCTAAAAAGATAATGCATTAAAATGCATTGGTTTATTTTTCCAGCTGGTTTTATTGCTAATATCTCTACTTCTATCATCGAGCTTTCAAATGCAATTATCAAGTCAGGGGTATCAGTTCTTGATTGGTCAAGTTGCAATCTTTGTATGTTCTTTAAATAAGGCTTAACCCAAGTCATATACATCCTTATTATCTCAAAGTGCTGCCTTAAGTACTTCAAAGTAAATTTTCTTCTGTTCTTTAATTCTTCATAAGTATGCTCTTTCCATGCTAAAAATGCTCTCAACTTTCTCTTTAGAACTTCTCTAACTTTTCTATTAAATTGACCTCTTTCCTTCTCAACAACAATATCAACATCTTCCTGTTTTTTTGGATGAGTGCTGAAAAACAAATCCGGCAAAGTT
>CAZRRL010000008.1:0-20984 GCA_964602555.1 uncultured Methanosarcinales archaeon
TCTTATTAGTTTTTTCTATTTCGTTATTTGTTTTATCTAACGCAATTTTAGTTAATGCTCAAGAATCAGAGCTAGAGTGCAAAGCAGAATGCAGAGATGCTTTTTTGGGCAATGTAAATGTTTGCAATAATAAATTAATAAATGCAACAAATGAGTGCAATAATTCAAGAAATAATGCATTTCAGCAATGCAATCAGCTCAGAGGCATTGCACGATTTAATTGTATAATAAATGCAATTGTTGATTCATTTCAATGCAGGCAATCTGCTCGATTAGAGCATCAGCAATGCATTCAAACATCAAGACAAAAATTAAATGATTGCAATAAAGCTTGTGAAATGCCTCAGCCTAAGATAATAATAAGCGAGATTTTCTATGCACCTAATCCAAGCTTTGAAAAAGAATTTGTCGAGCTTTATGTTGAAGATGACAAAGGAATTAAAAATATTGATGTCAAAGGTTGGTACATAACAACTTTTGATGATGACATTGGCATTTTGCCAAATATCTCAAATCTAGACAATTTTGATTATATTTCTGTAAGAATGGGCTCTGGAATTAATGACACAAATGCGTCTGACGGCAATGCAACAATTTATCTTGCCAGAAATTCTGAAATTCTTAACGACAGCGGAGACGAAGTTGGCTTATTCAACAACTTTGATGTTTTGCAAGACTTTGTAAGATACAAAGGTGGAAATGGTGATCCAGTTTTAGATTGGCCTATAGCTGACCAAGGTCCAACAGCAAATCCAAAAGAAAGCGTGCAAATTCATGGCAAAGACAAAGATAACAGCGACAATTGGATTTCTGCAACTCCGTCAGAAGCTCAACCAAATATTTTTGAGTTTTTAATGCCTGCAGGCAATGGAGTAATGGTGCAAATTCATAATGGATTAGCAGAAGCTGAAGCTGTAAGTCCGGATGAAATTTTTGGAAGTATAAAGTCTGATGTCAGAAATCAAAGCAGAATGGCAAACCTTGGTGAGCTAAAAATTATTGAAGAATTCTTGGATTTTTCATGGAATTTCTATGAAAGTCATGGCTTTAATGAGCCTGAGTTTGGTGGCGATGGCGACCTTGATGTAAGGATAACAACAAGAGGCGACTATGGTGCTGCTACAAACTCAAATGGAATAAGAATAGATATTGGCAACAGAAGCATTAATGGTACTATATTTGGTGTTTTTGTCAAATGGAACATAGAGCATGAGCAATACCATTCGATACAACTTAAAAGAATTGATGTTGATGGCAAAAACAATTCAGCTGGACAATTCACAAGATTGCATCTGCCAGGCTTTGGAGTTTTAAACGACGGCCCTGCAGAATTTTGGGGATTAGAAATAACAAAAAAAGAATTCAACTTAAGCCAAGCAGCAATTTTTAACATTACGGATTTTATAAGGAACATCACAACTGGCTTTCAAGGTATTCCTTACACACTTCGAGAACTTACACAAACTTTTGATATAAATTTCACGACATTACCAACAGGAACTCTTGAGGTTTATTACAAGGGTTTCTTGTTTTCTAAATATATCGCAGAAACATATAATGAGAGTAAGTTGGTGCATATTCACAATATATCAAGGCTTAATATGTCAGGCGGATCTGGCAATGTTCAAGGACAAGATGCTATTGAAAAAGCATTGAGAAATCAAAGTATTAATAAGTCATTTTTTGAGGTCTATAGAGATTTTACTGTTTGGGTTTATGATAATTTTAAGCAGCATCTTGGCTTTACTCTTGATAAGAAATTTAATGGCACAAAAATTGTTGAGAATGATACCTTAACGCCATATGGAACTGATTATGAAAGAATAAGAAACGCAAGCTCAGGTTTTGATATTGAGTTTAATGGGCAATCAGGACAAAATTATTCAATTACAATTATTAAGGAAAAGTCTGATGGTACCAGAAGTATAGAGGACTTTGTATTTAATGGTACAACAATTATAAGGGTTGAGAGTGGCTTTGAAAATGTTACTATTATTAAGACTAGAATAAATGGAGCAATTGGAAACATTCCATACGGGGTTACTATCAAACCTCTTGAGCCACGAAAGCCTAAATTTATTTTGGATGGAGTTTCATCAATATTTAATGTGTCTGATGACAACAAATCAGCTACTATAAGGATTCATGCATTATCCAGATTTTTGAATAAAACTATTTTTGATTTTGAGATATTTAATGATGAGCAAAGTCCAAATTGGAATAGCGCAACAATTCAGGATTTACCATCAGGATGGTTTGGTCAAGTATTTAGCGATGGTTTACGGGCTTTCACAAACAACAAACCATTAGAGACATGTTCACCTAAAGAGTATAAAGTTGGCTTTAATGCAAGCAAAGTCCCTGCATTCATTGTAATTCATATAACCAATAAAACGCATAGTAATGTTGGCAATATTGTAAGCCAAAATCCAAAAATTTTAGGAAAGAATGTAAGCACCTGTCCTGCAAAACCATGCAAAGGAAACGCAACAAATATTACAATTAATACTGAAATAATCTGTATGCAATTAACTGGCATTAAACCAATAGGACCTATACATATCAAACCAAAATTAAACTCATCAAAAGTTAACGAATCCAAAAATCTAAGCTTATTACCTGGCAAATTATTTATTGATGTCTTTGATGTTGTTAATTTTGATATTGAAAACGATTTCACTATGGAGCCAGAAGTTATAATTTCTTGTGTGATAGGTGATCCAGATAGACCATATGTAGTTGGAGCTGTTTATAATAGCGATAAAGCTCCAAAAGTATTTCCTAATAGCAGTAATAGTTCAAATGTTCGCCTCGGAATAGTTAACCCATGTCATTTGGAGAATGATTTTTGTGCATCAATCATACACCCTGGCTTTGACTTGTTTGAAACTCCATTACATGGACCAACTCACTTTGAGTTTGCTGACCCAATACCACCAAGTTTCTTTGACCCTAACTCAGACCCATTTTCTGGAAGAATTGAATTTGGAGGCAATCCAGTTGATCCGCATGGCTTTGGCACTACTGACACAATAGTTGAGCGCAAAGAGCCTGCAATATTGCCAGGCAATGATTCTTTTGACACAATTCCTATTGAGCTTGTGGCACTTTCTCTTGTGAGCATAGATCCAATTACAATTACCTACAATGGTGGCACTAATCCAGAATTGTGGGATGTTAAAGCAGTATTATCTCCATCAAAACCATCAAATGGAAGCTTGAAAATCAAGCAAAATGATTCACAAGGCGGAACATTTAGCTCTATCTTAAATGTACAGCCAAAATTCATATTTACAAGGCAAAGTGACACTTCTGTTAGAGTTCTTGACACAGGTGCTTTGTCGTTGCCACCAAAAAATCTAACTACTAACAACTCGCCTTGGATATTCGAGCCATGTCATCCGGAAGTATTGCGTATACTAGGTTTTACAAGCAATTTCTGCCCAAGCTCAACACAATTTGGAAGAGTTAACACAACCCATAATGGAACAAATGTCTCTCACACAGTAAGGCCAGCAACAGAATTTTATGGAATGAAATCCTTTGGTTGCAGAAAACCATTTTTAGTTCCTATGCTCACATTTAGGCCTGACTTTAACAGAAATTTAACACCTTTCTCTCAATTTAATAGAACTACTTGGGGTAATCAAAGCTGTGGACCAACTTGCGCTGGTGTTATTCTTGAATATTGGAATAGAACTGGGTTTCCAAGTATAACGGGACCTTACTCACTTGGCGACTTAATTGATCGTATTAGAAATCTTTCAGGAACAACTGAGGAGAATGGCACTTCAGTATTTGGTCTTGTCGAAGGAATAACAAGGCATTTGCAGAATAGAAGTTTTGCAAAAAACTTTACTATTACAGTGTTCGAGTCTGATCCAGGCCAACCAGATGGTACTGAGACTTTTAGAGGCAGACAGAATGGAGTTAATGTAACTGCAAAGATTGATAACAATTTTACATTTGGTGATTTAACAAGAGAAATGGCAAATGAAACAGTGATCTTATTATTGGAGAATGGTAGTGGAAGTGGTCATTATGTTGCTGCTAATGATTATACAAGAACTGCTAATAGCGACGGAAGTCATAATATTTCCATTATGGATCCTGCTGCAGGCTCCATAATAAATGTTGTAATGAATGATAATGAAATTGATTTTGGCGACAATGAAACATGGACAATAATCTCTGTAATTTCAGTGTCACCAGCAAATCATCTGCTTGACAGCGACAATGATGGCATTCCGGATTTTAGAGAAACAGCATGTAACACCAATGCAGACTGTAGTGACCAAAATTCTTGTACAAATGATGTGTGCGTGAATAATTTTTGTTCTAACCAACCTTTGCAAAATGGTGCAGAATGTGAAGATGGATTGTTCTGTACAGTTAATGACGAATGTATAAATGGTGAGTGTATTGGTACTCAAAGACATTGCCCAGGAGATCAGTGCCATGATGCTATTTGTGATGAGGTATTTGATAATTGTCCTAAGCCAAAGCTTGATGGAACCGCATGTGATGATAATAATATATGTACAGTTGATGAATTCTGTTTTGGTGGTATATGTGGAGGTGGTAATTTATTAAATTGTGACGATGGTAATGCATGTACACAAGATTCATGTAACCCATTTATTGGGTGCGTTAATGATCAAATATTTAATTGCATTGACAATGACGGATGTTGTCCCTTAGGTTGTGATAATAGTAATGATAATGATTGTGAACCTTTTTGTGGAAATGAAGTCGTAGAAAGTGGTGAATCATGTGATCCGCCAAATGCTCCACAACCACCTGTAGTTTTAATCTGTACGCCTCCACAAGTACTTGTGATCGGAGGAGGATGCGGTCCTACTTGCAACATTGTTGATGTATGTGTTACGCCTGTATGTGGAAATGGTGTTGTTGAAGGAAGTGAGCAATGCGATGATGGAAATGTGCTTAATGGTGACGGATGTTCATCAACTTGTAGATTAGAATGTGCTGTAAATGCTGATTGTCCTAGTGATGGAAATCAGTGCACAAATGATGCATGTGTTAGTGGCTTGTGTCAATATCCACTGTTACAAGGCACACCATGTAATGATGGTGATCCTTGCACTTACAATGATGTTTGTAATGATGGAGCATGTGGAGGTTCAGAATTTTGTATACATGATGATGGTTGTTGTCCATTAGGTTGTGAAGGATTTGATAATGATTGTCCTATTGTTGTACATTAGATTCAAAAATAATTATTAATTAATTTTACATTCTAGAAAAACTCGAAAACACCACAAGCTTTATAAATCTCTTAGAATTTCTAAGTCTATATTATATATAGTGTTTAAGCGATTAAACACAAGCATAACAAGCCTGAAAAGATTGCTTTGTCAAAAACACAATGGTGTTTTTGAGCATGCTCGGAAATCTTTGATTTCCGACATTTCAGTACAGTTTACTAAACTGTTTTCTACAAAAGGCTGTCACTAAAAGGCTTTTTTGCAATATAGTCAATCAACAAAGTAATTAGGTGTTATGTATGATTTGTTGTTGACTATTACGAACACACAGCAATAACTAATAATTTCTGTGTGTGAGTATAAACAAAGCATAGATGCAATAGTCTGTGCTAGTTGAGGTGATAAAAGCAAACAAATGCCAAGAACAAGACAACCAAGAGCAGGAAGCATGCAGTTTTGGCCTCGAGTTAAGTCTAGGTATAGCTACCCTAGAATAAGAAATTGGCCAAAAAGTATTGAAGCAAAAATTTTGGGCTTTGCTGGCTACAAGGTTGGTATGACCCATTTGCTGATCAATGACAATCGTGCTTATTCATTAACAAAAGGGACAGAGATTTTCTGTCCAATCACAATTGTGGAGTGCCCTCCACTCAAGACTGCTTCTATAAGATTTTATAAAAACACACAAAATGGCTCAACCCTCATTTCTGAAATGTTTGCTGATTCTTTGGATAAGGAATTAGGAAGAAAAATTATAATACAGAAAAAGAAAGGAAAAGAAGCCTCGCAAATAACTGATTTTGATTTTATAAGATTGCTGTGTTACACACAACCAAAATTAACAAGTATTGGTAAGAAGAAACCAGAAACGTTTGAGTTAGCAATTGGTGGTAACAAAGAGCAACAGCTTTCTTATGCAAAAGAAAAATTAGGCAAAGAAATAATCATTAATGAAATTTTTAAGGAAGGCCAGCAAATAGATATTCATTCATTAACAAAAGGCAAGGGATTTCAAGGTCCTATTAGAAGGTTTGGTGTGCAGCTTAGGCACCATAAATCAGAGAAAAGCAGGAGAAATCCTGGTTCTTTAGGTCCATGGAAATCGCAAGGTCATGTAATGTGGAGAACTGCTCATGCTGGTAAAACTGGCTACAATCTTAGGACAGAATACAACAAATGGCTTGTCAAGATAGGAAATAAGGCAGATGAAGTAAATGCAAAAGGTGGTTTTATCAATTACGGCAATGTAAAAAATTCTTATATCTTAATTAAAGGCTCTATTAGTGGACATAAAAAAGGATTGGTGAGATTAACAGAAGCAATAAGGCCAAAGAAGAATGTGCCAGAAGCACCTCAAATAGCATACATAAGCCTAGAATCAAAGCAAGGAAACTAAAATGAAGCTTGATATTTTAGACTCAGCAAACAACAAAATAGGGGAAATTAAGTTGCCTTGGCAATTTGAAGAAGACTTTAGACCAGATTTAATACACAGAGCAGTCTTAGCAATTCAAAGCCATAAAAGGCAGGTTTATGCTGCAAGCGAAGAAGCAGGCAAGCGAGCGTCTGCAAAATTATCTAGAAGGAGAAGGGATTACAGAGGTTCATATGGCTATGGAATTTCAAGGGTTCCAAGAAAAATATTGTCAAGAAGAGGCTCAAGAATGAATTGGGTTGGTGCATTTGCACCTGGTACAGTAGGAGGAAGAAGAGCACATCCACCTAAATCAGAGAACATATGGTGGAAAAAAATTAATGAAAAAGAAAGAAAAAGAGCATTAAGAAGTGCAATTGCAGCAACAATCACAAAAGATATCGTTGCAGCAAGAGGCCATTTACTTCCAAGCAACTACCCTTTTGCTTTAGATGAAAAATTTGAATCAATGAGCAAAACAAAAGAGGTTCTTGTAGCACTAAAAAAATTAGGCTTAGAAAATGAATTATCAAGAGTAGCAGAAAAAAGAATAAGAGCAGGAAAAGGCAAATCTAGAGGAAGAAAATACAAAAAAAAGAAAGGACCTTTAATTGTAATCTCAAAAATGAACAAATTAAGCAAAGCGCTTTCAAATGTGCCAGGCATTGATGTTGTTGAAGTGAAAAGCTTGAATGCTGAGCTGCTTGCACCTGGCGCAAAAGCTGGAAGACTAACATTATGGACGAATGCTGCTATTCATGCATTAGAAAAAGAAAATATATTCAAATAAAATGGACACTTACAATATAATAAAATATCCTTTGTCAACAGAAAAATCAATAAGATTAATGGAATCAGAAAATAAATTGATTTTTGTTGTTAACAAAAAAGCAACAAAGAAAGAGATAAAGAAAGCTATAGAAGAAATGTTTAAGGTAGAGGTTGAAAATGTTAACACTTTTGTTAATGCAGAAGGCGAGAAAAGAGCTTATGTCAAATTTTCTGCAAAAAATCCTGCTATTGACATAGCAACTCAGATGGGGTTGATGTAAAATGGGTAAAAATTTAATCCAGCAGAAGAGAGGGAAAGGAAGTCCAAGGTATAGGGCACCTAGCTTTAGATATAAAGGAACGGCAAATTTTGCAAGATACGAGGACGGCAAAACAATCACTGCCAGTATTATAGATATTGTTCACAGCAGTGGGCATAGCGCACCTTTGATGGAATTAAAATACAGCAATGGCGAAACGGGATTATTGCAAGCGCCTGAAGGAATAAAGGCAGGGGACAAAATTGACATGGGAAAGGATGTAGAATTAAAAGTTGGGAATATTCTGCCATTGAAAAGCATTCCGGAAGGAACCTTAATTTACAACATAGAATCAAATCCAGGTGATGGTGGCAAGTTTGTAAGAGCAAGCGGCGCTTTTGCAAAGATAATAACAAAGATGGAGGATGGTATTGTTATAGAGCTGCCATCAAGCAAAAGAAAGACATTTTCGCCAGAGTGCAGGGCAGTCATAGGCGTTATTGCGGGCTCTGGCAGGACTGAAAAACCATTTTTGAAAGCAGGCAATAAATTTTATGCAATGAAAGCCAAAAATAAATTATGGCCAGTAGTAAGTGGGACATCAATGAATGCTGTTGCGCATCCTTTTGGTGGTTCTAGCTCGCATGCAAAAGGCATTCCAACGCAAGCTTCAAGAAATGCACCTCCTGGTAGAAAAGTTGGAAAAATTGCTCCTAAACGAACAGGTCGGCATAAGAGGTAAAAATGGCAAAGAAGGAATTTACTTTAAAGGGAAAAACAATTGAAGAGCTGAAAAATATGAGCTTGAATGAGTTAGCACAATTGCTAACTGCACGACAAAGAAGAAGTATTAAGCGAGGATTTAATGAGCAAAAAAAAATATTGCTTAAAAAATTAAGGGCTAATAAAAAAAATATTGAAACACATTGCAGGGACATAATAATTTTGCCAGAAATGGTTGGAAAAATAATCAAGGTTTATCAAGGCAAAGAATTTGTGCCAGTCGCAATAGAGCCAGACATGGTAGGTCATTATCTAGGCGAGTTTGCACTAACAAGGAAGAGAGTTACTCATAGCGCTCCAGGCATAGGTGCAACAAGATCTAGCGCAAGCTTGTCTGTGAAGTAAAATGAAATACGCTTTTACAACTTACAACAAAGAACATATGGCAAGAGCTGTTGGAGTAGCTTTGCCTATTTCGTTTAAGCAGAGCGTTGAGATTTGTGGATTTATCAAAAATAAAAATGTTAATGATGCAAAAAAACTGTTGCAAGACGTTATAGAAAAAAAAATAGCAATTCCATTTAGGCGATATAACTGGGATTTAGGCCATAAAAAAAAGACAGGACCTGCAAGGTATCCAGAGAGAGCATCAAAGGAGTTTATAAAATTGATTGAGGATGTTGAGGCAAATGCACAATTTAAGGGCTTGAACACATCAAATTTAGTTATTGCACATATAGCAACACATAAAGCTGCCAAGGCATGGCACTACGGAAGAAAAACAAGAAGAAAAATGAAAAGGACTAATGTTGAGATTGTTGTTGAAGAAAAGTCAAAAAGTGAAGAAAGTAAAAAAAAATCAAGGAAAAACAAAAATGATTGAGAGAAAATTCATAGCACAAAAAATTAAGGAATTTCAAATACAAGAATATATAACACAAAATCTAGAAAATGTTGGTCATAGCCATACAAAAATGGTCAAAACTCCGCTAGGAGAGAAAATAATAATTTATGCTTCAAGGCCTGGCTTAATCGTCGGAAGAAAAGGCCAGAATATAAAACAATTGACAAAGACATTAAAGAAAAGGTTTGAATTAGAAAATCCGCAAATTGAGATAAGTGAAGTTGAAAATCCTAATTTAGACGCTCACATAGTTGCTGAAAAAATTGTTGATGCTCTTGAAAGATTTGGGTCTGAAAAATTCAAGGCGGTAGGTCACAAAATAATGACTGATGTTATGAATTCAGGGGCTATGGGCATTGAGATTGTTATAAGCGGCAAAGTGCCAAGTGCAAGAGCCAAGTCATGGCGCTTTTACTCAGGCTATTTAAAAAAATGTGGTGATATTGCTATTGAGGGTGTGAGAAGAGCTGATGCCCAAGCGCAGTTGAAAACAGGTATTATAGGAGTTAAAATAAAGATAATGCCGCCTGACATTAAGTTGCCTGATGATATAGAGATTGTAGAAAAAAAGGAAGTAAAAGTTGAAGAAGTGAAAGAGGAAGCAAAAGAGGTAAAAGAAGAGCCCAAAGAAAAACCAAAGAAGAGGAGAAAGAAGAAAGATGAAAGCCAAGGAACTGAAAGCAATGAATGAACTGGATTTGGAGAGTAAAGTAACAGAACTGAAAAAGGAATTAATGAAAGTCAACTCACAAATTGCAATAGGCACAGTGCCAAAAAGTCCTGGAAAGGTAAGAGTGATGAAAAAAACTATTGCAAAAATATTAACAATTAAAAAACAAAAGGAGGGCACAAAAAAGGAATGAGCGAAATCTGCCAGATTTGCGGCTTGGTAAAAGAGCTATGTGTTTGCGAAACAATAGCAAAAGAAAGTCAAAAGATTTTGGTATATATAGAGAGAAAAAAATTCAACAAAAATTATACAATTGTTGAAGGCATAGATGAAAAAGAAATAGACCTCAAAGACCTTGCAAAAAAGCTCAAGTCTGAGCTTGCATGTGGTGGTACAATAAAAGACGGAAAGATAGAGCTTCAAGGCGAACACAAACAAAAGACAAAAAAAATTTTGATTGACTACGGTTTTGCACTAAGCAGCATAGAAGTAAAATAAAAACAAAAGCAAAGCTGTAATTGCAAAGATGCAGCTAAAAATAAGCACAAATCAAACTAAATAACAAATAAAATGGAAAAAAATGAAGCAAGAAACATTGGAATTTCATTAGAAATGCCTAAGCAGAGTTGTAAAGACACAAAATGTCCGTTCCACGGCAAGCTAAGTGTAAGAGGAAGGCAATTTACTGGTACTGTAGTCTCAACAAAAATGAGAAAAACTGCAGTTATAGAATTTGATAGATTAAATTTTTTGAAGAAATATGAAAGGTATGAAAAAAGAAGGACAAAATTAAAGGTTCATAATCCTGAATGCATAAATGCAAAAGATGGTGATGTAGTTAGTGTAGTTGAATGCAGGCCGCTAAGCAAGACAAAAAATTTTGTTATTGTCAAAAAATTAGGGGTTGAAAAAGGATTTTTAGGCAAGTTAGAAGCAAGAGAAGCTGCAAAAGTGGTTGCTAAAAAAGAAGAAACAATAATGGAGGAAAAGTAAATGCAGCCGTTAAAAGCACGAGTAACAAGAGCACTCCCGGTTTACGCAAAAGTTGAAGCATGTGATAATTCGGGCGCAAAAATACTGAAGATTTTCACAGTCGTAGGATTAAAAACAGTCAAGGGCAGGATTTCAAGCTGCGGCGTAGCTGATTTAGTCATGGCCTCTGTTGTAAGAGGAAGACCAGATATGAGAAAACAAGTTGTTTTTGCAGTTATCGTTAGGCAAAAGAAAGAATATAGAAGAGCAGACGGCACTAGAATAAAGTTTGAGGACAATGCAGCTGTTGTGCTGAAAGATGATAAAGGCAATCCTAAAGGTACTATCTTTAAGGGGGCAATTGCAAAAGAAGCTTGTGATAGATGGCCAGGAATCGCAAAAATAGCAAGCATAGTTGTTTAGGTGTCTAAAATGACAAATTTTTCAACAACATGGAAGAGCAGTAAGAAACCATCAAAGCAGAGAAAATATCAGCTAAAATCACCGTTGCATGTCAAGCAAAAATTTGTGCATGCGCATCTTTCAAAAGAATTGAGGAAAAAATACAGTAAGAGAAACATTAGTTTGAGAAAAGGCGACAAAGTAAAAATTATGGTTGGTAAATTAAAGAAGCATGAAGGCAAGGTAGAAAGCATCGATTTGAAAAAAACAAGAGTTTTCATTGCAGGTGCAGAATTTACAAAAAAAGACGGCACAAAAAAATTAGTTGCATTCCATCCATCAAACCTTATGATTACTGAGTTAAACCTTGATGATAGGTTTAGACAAAAAATCTTAGAGAGAAAGTAAAATGGGCAAAGATCATTTGAAAAGACTGGCAGCGCCAAAAACATGGCAAATCAAAAGAAAAGGTTCCAAGTTTGTAACTAAACCAGTTCCTGGACCTCATAATCTAGAGATAGGCATGCCATTAAGTTTAGTGCTGAAAGAAGTTTTGAATTATGCAAACACAACACGAGAAGTAAAAAAGATACTAAGCATTAACGAGATAAAAATTGACGGCAAAATTAAAAAAGATTTCAGGTTTCCAGTTGGACTCTTTGATATAATAGAATTCACAAATACAAATGAACATTTTCGTTTGATATTTGACAGAAAAGGAAAGATTATGCTCATAAAGACAACAAAAGAAGATTCTATGCTTAAGCCATGCAAGATAATTGGCAAAACAATGGTAAGAGGAAAGTTGCAATTAAACTTATACGATGGCAAGAACATCTTTGTTAGCAACAATTCTTACAAAGTTGGAGATACTTTGCTTTTGTCATTGCCTGAGCAAAAGATAAGCAAGCACCTTAAACTTGATAAAAAATCAACAATATTTTTGACAGGGGGCAAACATATTGGAGAAGTTGGTGTAGTAGAGGATGTCATTGGTAGCAAGATTATCTATAAAGATAATAAGAATAATTTGGTCGAGACTTCAAAAAGCTATGCCTTTGTAGTTGGAAACGAAAAACCAATTATAAAGCTTGAGTGAAGATGAACCCAATGAAAAGCATAAGAATAGAAAAGGTAACTTTGAACATTGGTGCTGGAAAGGACCAAACAAGACTAGAAAAAGGTATAGCTTTACTTAATACAATTGCAAATACTAAACCAATAAAAACGATAACTAATAAGAGAATACAAGAATGGGGTTTAAGACCAGGCTTGCCAATTGGTTGCAAACTTACTTTAAGAAAGGACAAAGCTATGAAATTATTGCAAAGATTGCTTGATGCTATTGAAAACAGATTAAGTGTGAGACAATTTGACAATAATGGCAATATTGCTTTTGGCATACATGAATACATAGAAATTCCTGGCGTTAAATATGACCCTAAAATAGGGATTATGGGACTTGAGGTTTGCATCACACTTGAAAGACCAGGCTACAGGATCAAAAGAAGAAAATTATTGACAAGAAAAATACCGACAAGACATCACATCTCAAAGCAAGAAGCAATAGACTTCATTGCTAATCAATTCAACACAAAGGTGGAGGCTGAGTAAATGACATACAGTGATTACAAAAAAGTGTTCAAGCAACTAAAAGCCAAGCCAGTTAAGATGCAGAAATACATAAAGCATAATGCTCCAAAACAAAGAAAATATGGAAGAGTCACAAAAAAATGCATACGCTGTGGAAGGCCAGGTTCACACATCAGCAAATATGGTTTAGGTTTGTGTAGAACTTGCTTTCGAGAAATTGCAACTAGCTTAGGTTTTAAGAAATATAGCTAAGGTGAAAAATGCTTAACGATCCATTAGCAAATGTAATGTCATTAATCCTTAATAATGAACTAGTTGGTAAGCCAGAGTGCTTGATAAAGCCAACATCAAAAGTAGTTAAAGAAATTTTGAAGGTTATGAAAGAAAATGTTTACATCAGTGACTTTAAAGAAATAGAAGACAGCAGAGGCAACTACATAAAATTAAACTTGAATGGGTCCATTAACAAATGTGGAGTCATAAAACCACGATACAGCATCAAAAGCAACGAATTTGAAAAATTTGAAAGAAGATATTTGCCAGCAAAAGATATTGGTATTCTATTTATATCAACACCAAAAGGTATTATGACACATTATGATGCTAAAGCAAAAAAAACGGGAGGAAAGCTTCTAGCTTATTGTTACTAAGATGGCACAGGAAAAAAGCAAGGAAAAAATTTCAATGCAGGTAGCACTACCGGAAGAAGTAAATGCTTCATTAAATGAGCAATTTTTGTTAATTAAAGGGCCAAAAGGAGAGATAAAAAGAAAGCTTCAAACCACTATTTCAGTGAAAATAGAAGATAAAAAAATTGAACTTGAATCAAATAGCAACAAAAAAGAAGATAAAAAAATGCTTGGCTCATTAACAGCCCACATTAAAAATATGATAAAGGGCGCTTTGCAAAATCATGTTTACATCTTAAAAATATGTTCAGGCCATTTTCCAATGAACGTAAGCATAGCAAATAAAAAGTTTATTGTAAAAAATTTTCTTGGAGAAAAAGTACCAAGAGTTTTGCAATTAAAAGATGGTGCTGATGTAAAGGTTGAAGGCGACTTAATTTATGTCACAAGTCCAAATAAGGAAATTACTGGCCAGGTAAGCGCAGATATCGAGCAGCTGACAAGAAGGCCGGGTTACGATTCACGCATTTTTCAAGATGGCATTTATATCATTAATAGAGATGGCAAGGAGATAAAATGAATGAGCTTTTAGAAATTAGAAATGAGTTAAAGGAAAAAAAGCCAGACTTTATTAGACAAGACACCCATAAAAGGAAAAGGCTCAGCCTTAAGTGGAGAAAACCTAAAGGAATCCATTCCAAAATAAGGCATAAATTCAAAGGCAGAAGAAAGATGCCCTCACCAGGCTATAAATCACCAAATAAAGTTAGATGGCTTCACAATTCTGGATTAAAAATGGTGAATGTATTTTCAGTCGAGGACATTAAAAAAATAAAAAAAGAAACAGAAGGTGTTGTCATCGCGAAAAATGTCGGCATGAAAAAGAAACTTGAAATTTTGAAAAAGTCAAAAGAGTTCGATGTGAAAGTTTTAAACCTAAATGTTGATGAACAAATAAAAAAAATTGAGGAGTTGATTAATTCAAAAAAAAAAGAAGTCAAAGAAGCAAAAAAGGAAAAGGTTCAAGAAGCAGCAAAACCAAAAGAAGCGTCAATTACCGATGAGCAAAAGAAAGAAGCAGATAAGAAAGAAAAAGATAAAATATTGACTAAGAAGGTATAAAATGCTTGATGTACAAAGAAGATTAGCAGCACAAATCTTGAAATGTGGCGAAAATAGGATTAAGTTTGAACCTGAAAGATTAGAAGAAATAAAAGATGCAATAACAAAAACTGATCTTAGATCATTAATAAAAAGTGGAGCTATTTTCAAAAAAAGACTAGCAAACACATCAAGATTTTGGGCTAAAAAAAGGAAGGAACAAAAAAGCAAGGGCAGGCAAAAAGGCTCTGGCTCAAGAAAAGGGAGAAAAACTGCAAGGCTAGGACCAAAAAGAACATGGATAAGCAAAATAAGATTACAAAGAAACTATCTGAGCTTATTAAGAGACAAAAATGTGATTTCAAGTGCTACTTACCATGAACTTTACATGAAAAGCAAAGGAGGCTTCTTTAGAAGTTTGAGGCACTTAAAATTCTACACAGAAGAAAAAGGCTTAATTAAAAATGAAAGGTAAAATCTTTACAGTACCATTTAGAAGGAAAAGAGAAGGCAGGACTTACTACAAGAAAAGACTAAAGATATTGCTATCAAACAAGTACAGGTTTGTAGTAAGAAAGTCATTAAAAAATTTTCAAGCATCAATTGTCGAATATAGCCCAAAAGGCGACAAAATAGTGTTTACAGTAAATTCTAAAGTATTAAGCAAGTTTGGATGGAAAGGCTACACAGGAAATTTGCCAAGCGCATATTTAGTTGGTTTCCTTGCAGGCAAAAAAGCACTAGAAAGAGGGATTAAAGACGCGATATTAGACTTAGGATTTAATAATACTACTAAAGGCTCAAGGCTTTATTCTGCTCTTGCAGGTGCAATCGATGCTGGTCTAAAAATACCTTGCAACGCAGAAATTCTTCCTACAAAAGATCGAATATTAGGAGCTCACATATCAAAATATGCAGCATCATTAAAAAACGACAAATCAAGGTTTGAAAAGCAATTTAGAAACTATATGAAAAGAGGCTTAAACCCGGAAGATATTGTAAAACATTTTGAAGAAATAAAGGTAAAGATAAATGGCTAAGAAAAAAACAGAAGAAAAGGTTGAGGAAAAAGAAAAATTAGCAGATGTAGAAGTACTTCAAGAGGAAGCAATAATTGAGAAACCAAAAGAAGGTCTAGCAACAGAACTTGGTGAAGTAAAAGAGCTTGAAGAAGAAATAGTTGAAGAAGTCAAAAAAAAGGGTGTTTTTGAAAAAGAACAATGGAAGCCAAAAACATCACTAGGCATTAAGGTTAAAAATGGCGAAGTTACTAACATTGATTATGCGCTTGACAAAAGAATAAAAATACTTGAGCCAGAGATAGTTGATGCATTGCTGCCAAATCTTACAACTGATTTATTAATGGTTGGTCAATCCAAAGGAAAATTTGGTGGCGGCCAAAAAAGAGTGTTTAAGCAGACACAAAAGAAAACCCAAGAAGGCAATAAACCAAAATTTGCAACTTTTGCAGTTGTTGGCAATGCAAATGGTTATGTAGGCATTGGCTATGGCAAATCAAAAGAGACAGTGCCAGCAAGAGAAAAAGCAATAAGGCATGCTAAGCTGAACATTATAAAAATTAGGCGTGGCTGCGGTGACTGGCGCTGTGGTTGTGGTGATGCTCATACAGTTCCATTCAAAGTTAGCGGAAAAGCAGGCTCTGTAGAAATAACATTGATACCAGCAACAAAAGGAACTGGGTTGAAGGTTGAGAAAGAATGCCAAAAGATATTGAAATTAGCAGGCATAACGGATGTTTGGTCCAGAACAGAAGGTCAAACAAGAAGTAAGCTTAACTTGCTTTACGCATGTTTTAATGCTTTGCAAAAGTTGATGCACTTCAAAATAGACGAAAAGAAGGTCGAAGCATTAAATGTTGTAGAAGGTTTATTGGCAAAGGTGTGAAATGGAAACTCAAAGTGCCACATCCCAAAGATTAGCAGCAATAAGAGTTAGAGGATTAACTGGAGTAAGGGATAAGGTAGATTACACACTAAAAATATTGAGGTTGTATAAAAAAAATTATTGTTGTGTTGTGCCAAACAACCCAATTTATGCTGGCATGTTGAAGAAAGCAAAAGATTACATTACATGGGGCGAGCTCGATAATGAAACTTTTGAAATGCTTGTAAATAAAAGAGGAGAAGAATTTAATGGTAGACAAAAAGATTCAAAGGAAAAAATAAAGTATAATGATTTTATTGTCATCAATAATAAAAAAATAAAGAAATATTTCCGTTTAAGTCCGCCAAGAAAAGGTTTTGAAAGAAAAGGCATTAAGCATTCATTCCAACAAGGAGGAGCACTTGGTTATCGTGGCAATAAAATAAATGATTTGATTAAGAGAATGATATGATGACAGTCAACAAACGTAAGAAAAATACAAGGCAGCGTGGAAGCAAGACACATGGCTGGGGTGCAAAGAAAAAGCATCGAGGCCAAGGTCATAGAGGCGGTAGAGGAATGGCTGGAACTGGAAAAAGAGCTGACACTAAAAAGCCAAGCTATTGGAAGGAAAGATATTTTGGAAAGCAAGGTTTTGTGAGTAAAACACCAAAAGTTAAGATTAATCCTATTAATATAAGTTTTATTGAACAGCATATAAACAAATTTCTTTCAAAAGATTTAATAAAGAAAGAAGATAGCTTTTATTCTTTAGAATTGGAAAAGCTAGGCTTTAACAAGTTATTAGGCGATGGAAGAGTTTCTATGAAATTTAGGATAAAAACACCTTACGCTTCAAAAACGGCAATAGAGAAAGTTAAGCAAGCTGGTGGAGAAGTAATTGGCTTGATTGAAAATAAAGAAAACATAAAACAATAAAATGTCTCTTTGGCAAACTATAATTTCAAACCTTCCAGAAGTTGAAGGACCTACCCAAAAAATACTTTCTTTTCGCGAGAAGTTAAAATGGACAAGTATTGTGTTAGTTATATTCTTTGTTTTAGGCTTAATGCCATTGTTTGGCTTGGGTATAAATGCCTTGCAAAGATTTGAGACATTATCAATAATTTTAGGAGCAGAGTTTGGCTCATTGATATCGCTAGGAATTGGTCCAATAGTCACAGCTTCCATAGTCTTGCAGCTGCTGAATGGCTCTGGAATCTGGAAATTTGATTTGACAACTCCAGATGGAAAAAGAAATTTTCAAGGTACTCAAAAATTTATGTCACTATTTTTTATTGTTTTTGAGAGCTCAATTTATGTCCTCTTGGGTGGCTTAGCTCCTGCTGAGCAATTTAAAGGAACAGGATTTTATTTTCAACTGCAACTTATCCTGATTTTTCAATTGATTTTAGGTGGCATTTTAATTTTATTTTTAGACGAGGTTGTGAGCAAATGGGGCTTCGGCTCTGGTATTAGCTTGTTTATTGCAGCAGGTGTTAGCAAAAGCATCTTTATAAGAGCATTTAATTGGCTCCCTGGCCCTAGCGGCTTAGCTGGAGTAACTTACTCTTCTGGAGCTGTTCCAGCCTTTTTTCAAAGCTTAGTTATTGGAGATGTAACAACAGCTCTAATAATGATATCATCAATAATCTCAACAATACTTGTTTTTGCTATTGCAGTATATGCGCAGGCAATGAAAGTTGAAATTCCATTATCATTCGGCATGGTAAGAGGACACGGCATTAGATGGCCTTTGTCTTTTATTTACACTTCAAACATTCCTGTCATTTTAGTGGCTGCATTGATTGCAAATTTCCAATTATGGGGAAGGCTTTTACAAAATGTTGGTTACCCTTTTCTTGGAAGTTTCAGCACCTCAACAGGTCAACCAATTTCTGGATTTGTTTATTGGCTGCAAGGGCCTTCTATTGTAAGCAACATTATTCAGCAGCATACTTTATTTATTGGTATAAATCCATATTTACAAGCGCTTGTCTATATATTATTTTTTATTGTTGGTAGCGTTATTTTCAGCATTTTTTGGGTGCAAACAGCAGGCATGGATGCTAAGTCACAAGCGCAGCAAATGATATCAAGCGGATTGCAAATCCCAGGCTTTAGAAAAGACGAGAGAGTACTTGAAAGATTATTGAAAAGGTATATTTGGCCATTGACAATAATGGGAGGCGTTACAGTTGGATTTTTGGCAGCATTTGCCGATTTAACAGGAGCTTTAAGTAGTGGTACTGGCATATTGCTAGCTGTAATGATTGTTTATAGGCTGTACGAGGATATAGCAAGACAGCACATGATGGACATGAACCCTATGCTTAGAAAATTTATGGGTGGATAATTTTCAAAAATGCTGAAAAATAAAAAGATTTTTTGTATCCTGAAAATGCAGGTTAGCATTTTCATGAGGTTGTGATAAATGGCATACTATGATTTTTTGAACATTATATTTAGTCCTTTGCTTAAGCTACCTGTATCAATAGCAGTTATTTCTTTGTCTTTTATTATATCGGTCATCATAATTGTTATTACAAAATATACTACTAATCAAGAATTGATGAAAAAATTAAGGGACGACATGAAGGAACACCAAAAACAAGCCAAGGAAGCTAGGCATATTCCATCAAAAGCATTAGAAATTCAAAAAAAGTCAATGCAACTGCAACTTGATTATTTTAAGCATTCATTTAAAGCAACAATTTTCACTTTCATCCCAATATTGTTTATTTTCCCATGGATTGGTGCTAATTTTGCTTATGAAAGCATCAAGCCACAACAAGACTTTACAGTTACTGCCATTTTTGAAAGTGCCAATGGAGAAGTTGAGATTATTATTCCAGAAGGCATAACACTAATTGACGACAAAATTAAAAAAATAGAAAATGGAAAAGCTACATGGACTTTAAAAGGAAATGAAGGCGAGCACATTCTTGAGTTTGTTTATAATGATGAGAAGCAGCAAAAAAGTGTTTTGATAACTAATGACAAAAAATACATAGAGCAACTTAAAAAAACTAATGGTGCAATAAAATCTATGCAGATAAATTACAAGAAATTAATCGTGCTTCCAATAGGCATTAAAGATTGGTTTGGATGGCTTGGAACTTATATCTGGTCTTCAATAATTTTTACAATGGGTTTGAGAAAAATGATAAAAGTTTATTAAGTGCAAACTCCAATCTTCTCTACCTTTATCGCATTTTTTGGACAAATCTCAATTGCTTGCTCTGTTTTTATTTTTGGTATGAACTGAACTTGCTTTATATTGCCGTATTTTGTAAAATCATAACTAACCTCTTTGTCTTTTTTATCGTAAAGAGAATCTTTTTTTATTAATATATTGTCAAAGTCAAATAATCTAGTTCCCTGGTCACCGATAATCCAGATTGCTAAGCCATTTATGTCTGCTGCGCCTGTGTTGTCAATTATGAAGTTTATGTAACCATTTTGTCCAAAGCCGCCATAGCATGCTTCAGCCACATCTATGTTTCTTATTTTTATTTCCACGTTTCTGCATACATCAGTTGATTTACCTAAATTAAGGTTTAGGCCCCAATTCATAACAACAGAGCCAAGAGCTACCGCAAAAGCTATCAACAAAATTGTAGCTATTAAAGGGGATACACCTTTTTTTGATGCAAATATTTTAAGCATTGCTATTTGTTTTAAACTATTGGTATTTAAAGATTATGCTAAGCTTTTTAAACAGGCGTGCATTACTTTGCTATATGCCAGCACCAAGATTAAGGTCGAGAAGCTTAAGGAAAGTTTTTAGAAAAGTTACAGGTAGCAGAGTAAGTGTTCATTATGAGAAAAGAAAGCCTAATGCTGCAAGGTGTGGCAATTGCGGTGCTATGTTGCATGGAGTTCCAAGAGAGCTGCCATATAAGACGAGAACCATGGCCAAAACAAAGAAAAGGCCTCAAAGACCATTTGGTGGTGTGTTGTGTAGTAAATGTATGAGGCAAACAATAATAGATAAAGTGAGACAATAAAAATAGATATTTTGATAATGTTATTATTATTGTTGATTAAAATTTTAAAATAATGGCATGATAAAATATTGCGTTGAGAAAGAAAATCAAAACATAAAAAATAACATTAACCTCACATTCATCAATACATTAAACAAAACTAAATATTGAAAAAATAAAAATTGATAAATTATAAAAAATTCAATCCGTTGCTTCGCACAAATTTTAGTGCTCGAGTGAGTTGTGAGCGAGTTCGCACGAGCTCACTCGCATGTCGAACGCTGTTTTGCCACATCGCTCAGCTTTGCCTAGATATTCATTATAATCAATAAAAATTTGAAAAACAACAAAGAAATCACTTAGATGAATGGCGACATCATCATGTTAAAGTGATTGGAGGGAAAAATGATTGAAATTGGAAGACTCGTAACAAAAATTGCTGGT
>CAZRRL010000009.1:0-20155 GCA_964602555.1 uncultured Methanosarcinales archaeon
TGTTTGCTTCATAATAAAAACAGATTTAATCATTATTTAAAAATGTTTTTATTATCTTATTATTTATTCTTATATCTCTTGTTTTGTATAATTTTTTTCTTTTCCATAATTTATTTATATAAGCTTATAGATTATTAATAAAATGTTTAATAAGAGGTCGATAGAGCTATCGCTTAACTTTATTGTCATATTTATAATCTCAGTAATAATATTCGGCTTTGGCATCAAGTTTATATCAAACCTTTCTTCAGAAGCTACCGAACTGCAAGAAATTACAATAAGCGAGCTTGATCAAAGAATCGGCAATCTTGTTTGTGAAGGAGCTGACAGAGTTTGTATTGGCATTGACAGAAAAACAATAAAAAGGTCGAACTTTGACGTATTTGGAATAAAAATAATAAATATACTTGATAGTCCAGATTTTGAAATTAAGGTATCGCCTTCAAGTCCAGCAGGGTTTAAAAAAGACAAATCACCAATATCAAGCTCTAATTTGATAGTGATTCCAAAAGAAAGAACTATAAATATAGAAAAAAATGAAGAAAAATCCTTTGCAATAGGAATTCAAGTGCCACAAAATGCAGTTTCAGGAACTTACATATTCAATGTTGAAATTACAGAAAAGCAGAATGGAAATCCATACAGCCCAATACAAAAATTATATGTTGATGTGCCTTAATAACATGCCTTAACAATTTCTGCGAAACTTTTTGCATTTAATGAAGCATTTCCAACTAAACTTCCATCAACATTAGGCATCGATAAAAGCTCTTTAGCATTATCTGGCTTTACACTTCCACCATAAATAACCCTAATTTTTTTGGAATTGATATCAAACATATCTGCGATAATTTTTCTTATAAATTTATGTGCTTCTTCTGCATCTTCTGAAGTTGCAGCTTTATGGTTTGGATTACCTTTGCTTATAGCCCATATCGGCTCGTAAGCAATGTTCACATTTTGAATATCATCTTTTTTAACATTAGCCAAGCAATTTTTTAGTTGATTGCTCACAACTTCGAAAGTTTTCCCATTTTTTCTTTGCTCTAAGCTTTCTCCTACACATAAAATTGGCTCAATAGAGTGCTTCAATGCAGCAATAACTTTTCTGTTTATTAATAAATCGTCTTCTCCAAAAAATTCTCTTCTTTCAGAATGACCTAGAATAACATATCTGCAATCAATCTCTTTAATCATAGCAGGAGAAATTTCACCAGTATAAGCTCCATATTCTTCAAAATGCATATTTTGAGCTCCAAGTTTTATGTTGCTGCTTTTCAGCTCTTTTGAAACAGCTTGCAAAGCTGTAAACTCTGGACACAAGACAATTTCAACATTTTCTTCATTTTTAAGCAATTTTTTAGATTCTTTGACTAATATAATTGATTCCTTTACAGTTAAGTTCATTTTCCAGTTTGCCACAATTAGTTTTTTCATTTTGTTTTACGATTTTGATTATACTTTTTATTTTTTTCTTTTTGTTTTGACTTAAATAACAAAAAGAAGCCTATAATTATAACAATAACTGATACAATAAAGACCCATTTTGATATTTTTATTCCAAGGTCCATAAATAGTTGTTCTGGGTAAATATTTACTATTATCTCTTTTGTTGGATCAAAAACATATGTTCCTTTCTTAAAAAATAATCTGTGGAATGAATCAAATGTTTTTGAAAAGTCCAAACTTATAAAAGCTAGTAGCAACAAAGAAAATATTACAGTTAAAATCCCTCCAAAAACTAGCACTTTGCCAATAAAATTCATGACAAAATTGCTTATCTTTAATGCACATATAGAAGCAATAAGCAATAATAAGAATAACACAATCAAAATATAAAGAAGTATTGTTGAAATTCTTACTAATTTCTTCACATCCCACAAATGCTGTTTTTCCTTCTCTGTAAAATCATTTGTCAGTACACTACTTTTTCCCTTTACAAAGTTAATAACATTTTCATGCAATAAAATTGCTTGAGTAATGTTTTGTTCTAAACCATATTTCGAGAAGCTCTCTTTATAGAATAAGTCATCAAAACCTAAAAAATTCAATGCAAAAAGAATGATTAAGAAAGGTAAGACAAAAATAAGCAAGTATTTTGATGCAGTAAGAACTTTCATATTAATTATTCAGAATAATGACTTTTTTCTCTTCCTCAATGGCTTTTTTAATCGCATCTTCTATTGTTTCTTTATCCTTACTGGGCTCTATTTTGTCTATTTGTCCTTGTTCAGCAAATATTTGTTTAGCAGCTTTGAATGATATTTCTTCTTCACTTATCTGTTTTTCTTCATTTTTTTCTTCTTCTAAGTTATCAAATGTGCTTGGTTTGCTTTCTTTTTCTTTGTCATCTGTTTCGTCTTGTCTCCTTATATAGTCTGAAGAAACATTATTTTCCTTTTGACCATATTTTTGCTCGTGGTATTGTTTATCATCTTTTTTTTCATTCTGAAATATATTGCCATGTTTCGAAGAGCTATAGCTGCTAGAATGAATGTCCCATTTGTCCTCGTCCCATAATTTTGCTCTGTACATAGCTTTGTAGTTGTAAAATCTTTATCAAGATGCAATTAATCCGCTCCAAACAGATTTTTTAATCTTGTAGCCTTTTTTAATTAATAAATCTGCTTCTTTGTTGTTTTTTTCCAGTATTTCAGCCTCAAACTCGAAATCTGGTGTCAAGTCCTCTATTTCCAAATACGGGTTTAATTGCTTCATTTTTGTACCTCTTTGTCTTTTTAAATCTTTCGATTTTTGACTACTATAAAGTAACTATAATTAAGCTTTCGCTAATACCAAGTCTATTTTTTTCCTTAGCTCGGACTCAGGGTAAGCGCCAATAATTCTATCGACCTCTTGTCCATTGCTAAAAATTATCATGCATGGAATGCCTCGAACATCATATTGAACTGCGATTTCTTGATTGTCGTCAACATTAAGCTTTGCAAATTTTAGTTTGTTTGTGTACTCACTAGATAATTTTTCAAGAGCAGGACTTACGATCCTGCAAGGGCCACACCATGGCGCCCAAAAATCTACTAGCACAGGTATTTTATTTTGCAGAACTTCTTTCATAAAAATATCTTTTGTAATCTCTAACATCTCAATATTAAGATTAACGCTTATTATTTAAATTTTTAGTTTTTATCTATATATCAAATATCTTTTTTTGTCTAAATCCAGGTCTATAAATGCGTCACATTCTTCTCTTAGCAAAGACGAGCTTGACTTTCCAAATGCTATTATTTCTATCCTGCAGCCTAGTGCGCGTCTCAAATGATGCACTAATGGAACATAGTCTCCATCACCGCTAACAATTACAATTGTATCAAGTTTTGGTGCTAGCTCAATAGTGTCCATTGCTAAGCCAATGTCCCAGTCACCTTTTTTTGCACCACCAGCAAATATTTGCAAATCTTTTGCTTTTACTTCAAAACCTATCTTTTCCAATGCATCAAAGAAATTCTGCTCTTCCTTTACATCAGCTTTTATTACATAAGCAATTGCCCTAATTAAGCTTCTATTACCAACAGCTGCTTTTAGTATCTGAGCAAAATTTACCTTTGCATTGTACAAATTTTTTGCAGAGTAATACATATTCTGCACATCAACAAATATGCCTATCCTTTGTTCTCTAAAATGCACAACCATTTTTACCTCATTGCTGGCAATTCCTCTTCATAATCACAATTTGTGCAATAGACTGTATTCTTTTTATACAACAAACTAAGTTGTCCACATTTTGGACATACTTTGACAACAGAAAATTTTTGTAATTTTTTTTCAAATTCTGACTCATTATGATTCATTATTCTAGCTTAATTTTTGCTTGTATATAAAGCTTGTGCATTAACAAAATTTTATTTGAAAATGCTCCCGCCGAGATTTGAACTCGGGTCACTGCCTTTCTTCATTAACTATTGATGATTAATCCGAGAGGGCAGTATGATTGTCCGAATTATGCGAACAATAATGTTCTCTACACTACGGGAGCAAAACGCCGGGACTGGGACTTTCAATTTTGATGTTCTTCATACTTTATTGCTTGTGTTAAGTCAGGCAACGAAGCTCGTACCAAACATCAAGATTTTTGAACCCAGACATCCTATACGGAAACAGGCTTTCTAAAACTTAAATTTTCCAGGCCTGCGCAATTTCCTGCTTTATACAAACTTGCAAGTACCAGGTTATGCGATCCCGGCGTAAGAAATTGAATTTAATTTTAATTTATAAATGTTTGTTGATTATTTTTAATATTGATATAATTTTTATTTCTGACATATTCTAGAAGCAGTTATTCAATCATCTCAATTTCTATATTCAAACCCTCAGGGATAGGAACCCTCATCACTAAGCGTAAAGCTCTTTCATCAAGACCGAGGTCGATAAGCCGTTTATGAACTCTCATTTCATATCTTTCCCAAGTTGCTGTGCCTTCTCCATCAGGGCTTTTCCTTGTTGTCACTCTTAACCTCTTTGTTGGCAAAGGAATTGGGCCACGCATATCCACACCTGTTTTTTCAGCTATATCTTTAATGTAGTTGCATACTTCATTAATTTTATTAATGTCAATGCTTGCCAGTTTAATTCTTGCTTTTTGCATTTTAATCACTTGGTGTTGATACGCAAAGTTCGCGAGCATGCTCGCGGACTCGCATGCAACTTAGTGCTTCATGATAATTGTTAGTTTATCATGATCCTTAAAAATAAGGAAAATAAACAAAATTTACTTTTTCACTATGTCAATACACATGCCAGCAGCTACAGTCACACCTGAGTCACGCACAGCGAATCTAGCCATTTGTGGAATTTCACTTTGCTTTTCTATGCACAATGGCTGTATTGGCTTAATTTTAACAATAGCGGCATCTCCATTCTTAATGAAATCAGGCTTTTCTTCTTTTGTTGCGCCTGTTGCTGGGTCAAGTTTCTTTACTATCTCAGTAATTTGACATGCAACCTGTGCTGTGTGAACATGGAATACAGGTGTGTAACCCACTGTTATAACAGTTGGATGATTTAATACAATTAGCTGGGCTGTAAACTCTGTTGCTACTGTTGGAACATTGTTCACATGGCCTAAAACATCACCTCTTGCAATGTCTTTCTTTTCAATACCCCTAACGTTGAATCCAACATTATCGCCTGGCTCTGCTTCTTGCATCTGCTCATGATGCATTTCGATGCTTTTTACTTCACCTGTTATACCTTTGCCTTCTCTTGCTGGCACAACAATAACCTTGTCATTAACTTTCATCACACCAGACACAACTTTACCAACAGGCACAACACCTATTCCAGTAATGTTATACACATCTTGAATAGGTAACCTTAATGGCAGCTGAGTTGGTTTTTGAGGTTCTTTAAATGTGTCCAAAGCTTCAAGCAATGTTCCGCCTTTGTGCCATGAAATATTATCTGATTTCTTAACTACATTATCGCCTGGAAATGAGGCGCCTGGAACAAATTGTATTTCCTCCAGTTTATAGCCAACTAGCTTTAATTGCTTTGAAACCTCTTCCTTAACTTCATTGAATCTTTTTTCTTCATACTTTGCCATGTCCATTTTGTTGATGTAAATTATCAACTGGTTAACGCCAAGAGTCCTTGCTAAGAATATGTGCTCTTTTGTTTGAGCTTGGACGCCATCTCCTGGATTAGCAGACACTACCAGAACACCAGCGTCTGCTTGAGCAGCACCTGTAATCATATTCTTAATGAAGTCTTTATGGCCAGGCGCGTCAATTATTGTGAAGTAATATTTTTGTGTCTCGAATTTTCTGTGGCTTAAGTCAATTGTAAGCCCTCTTTCTCTTTCTTCTTTCAAGCTGTCCATAACGAAAGCAAACTCAAAGCCAACTTTTCCAAGCTCCTTTGCAGTATCCTTCAATTTTCTCATGGTTTGCTCATCAATGTTGCCTGTGTCATATAGCAATCTTCCTACTGTTGTTGATTTTCCATGGTCTACGTGACCGATAAAAACAATGTTCATGTGTGGTTTTCCCTTAGCCATTTTATCAATAAACCTCCATAATTATTATGATTTTTAGCCTTCTTGGAAATTCTACATTATTTAAAAATGTTGTGTTTTTTACGAGTGAAAAGTACCAAAAATAGATAGAAAATTTATAAACTTGGAAAATTATCAAAGTTTATGTTTGGCAATTTTGCGAAGGAAAAATCAGATTTTCTTAGAAAAAAGGACAAGAGCAAAAAAGGCACAGTAGATGAAGATATAAAAGAAATTGTTAATGTGATTAATTCCAAACAAGATTACTACACAACAAGCAGTTGCTCTGGCAGGATTGTTTTGCTGGAGATGAAATCCAAAAGAAAATATGAATGCAATTGGATTTTTACAAAGCATAATAAAGTTAATTTTGATGAAATATATAACGCATTAAAAAAATACAATAAAAATAATCAAAAAAATCGAGAGCTTCCTTTGAAAGAAAGCAGGAAGGAGGAAACCTGCTTTGACGGCACGCCTTACAGTGTAAAATATATAGGCGAGGCGTCGCGATATGGAGGAAAAGCGACGCCGAGCACAAGAATTGGCGAAGCCAGATTGAATAATTACTCCAGAACAAACAATGAATACCAGATCTGGTTTAAACAGCAACCAATTATTTTGCATGTCGCATGCAGAAATCTTGATGCAGCCAATAAGTTGCTGAAAACCTCAAGAAAAATTTACAGAAGAGCTGGAATAATTGGGGTTACAAATAGAAAAGTAATGATTGAAATAATCGGAGATGAAAGAATTGAAACAATAATAGCAGATAAAAATTTTGTTGCTGGTGAGAGTTATATAAAACAATTAGTAAAGTATGCAAATGAGAATTTTATGGATAATAAGAGGAAGAGTGAAAAACTTGTAAAATTATTAAAAAAGAACTATAAGATGAAATGTTGACTCAACTTAAAAAAGAACTAAAAATGTTTTCTCATCCTGATAAGGCAAAAGTCTATGCCAGGTTTTTCAAGACAGGAAAAGGTGAATATGGAGAGGGAGATATTTTTCTTGGATTGACTGTCCCTGAACAAAGAGCATTAGCAAAGAAATATGTTGGTTTGTCCTTTGCCGATATTAAGAAGCTGCTTCATAGCAAATACCATGAATATAGGCTTACAGGACTGTTTATTCTGGTTTATAAATATGAAAAAGCAGATGATGAAAAACAGAAGATAATAGACTTCTACATTCAGCACAAGCATTGTAGCAACAACTGGGATTTGATTGATTGTGTGGCTGACAAGCTGCTAGGCAAGCATCTTATTAACAAGGATAAGTCATTATTGTATCAGTTGGCAAAGTCAAAAAGCTTGTGGGATAAAAGAATTTCAATAATCTCAACTTTTGAATTTATAAAAAACAAAAAATTTCATGACACAATAAATATTTCTGAAATTTTGCTGAATGACGAACATGACTTGATACAGAAGGCAGTTGGATGGATGTTGAGGGAAATGGGCAAGAGGGATGAAAAAGAATTAATCAAATTTTTGAATAAGCACCACAAAACAATGCCAAGAACTTCATTAAGGTATGCAATTGAAAGATTGGATAAAAATAAAAAAAGGTATTATCTTAAAAAATAAGTGTAATCAAGCACCAACCATCGCTTCTGTCAATCCTTTTCTATCCCTAATTTGCTTTATAATTTTTCCTTGCAATTCTTCTGGAAGCCTCTCAAACAACTGGTCAACAACTGAAGAACTTCCTCTACCACCAGTTGCACTTCTCAAGTCAGAGCTCCATCCAAACATTTCGCCAACAGGCATTTTGGCCTTTACAGTTATAGTGTT
Organism: uncultured Methanosarcinales archaeon; assembly: GCA_964602555.1. Taxonomy (GTDB): domain Archaea; phylum Nanobdellota; class Nanobdellia; order Woesearchaeales; family GW2011-AR4. Next base: position 7,810 of record CAZRRL010000009.1, read on the forward strand.
GCCTTCTTGGACAACATCAAGCAGCTGCCCTCTTTTGTTGCTAATCAGCTTTGATAAATCCCCAAGATAATCTGCAGGAGCTTCAATTTGCAAGACTTGCAATGGCTCAAGCATTAATGGGTTAGCGAGCATCATAGCTCCTCTTATGCCTTCCCTTACAGCAGGGTAAACTTGAGCAGGTCCTCTATGGATGGCATCTTCATGCAACTTCATATCAGTCAATAAAACCTTGACTTTTGTGCATGGCTCCTTTGCCAAAGGGCCTGCGCCCATGACATCCTCAAACATGTCCATAACCATCTCAATCACTTCGCCAAGATGAACCTGTCCCCTTGTAAGGTCCATCAAAATATTGCCTTTGAAAATGTCCTTTACCTTGACAGCTTCCTTTGAGTCCATGCCGCATTCCACAAAAGCATCCCTTAACTCAAGCTCTTTTTTCTTAATCCTCATTTCAGGTATTTTGCCAGATTTTATAGCCTGATAAATTGAATCTTCTAAAGGTTCAACAACAAAAAATAGATGGTTGTGCTTATTTGGAGTTTTACCCATTACTTCTGGCGATTTTTTTGTGATGCATTCCCTATAAACAACTATCGGTGAAGATGTTTGAACATCAACAAATTTTTCTGTTTTTATTCTGTTTTCTATAACCTCAAGGTGAAGCTCACCCATGCCGTGCATTAAATGCTCGCCAGTTTCTTCATTTATTTCAATCTTTACTGTTGGGTCTTCTTTGCCAACCATTCTTAGCACTTCAATCAGCTTAGGCAAATCACTTGGTTTTTTGGCTTCTATTGCTTTTGTAACAACTGGCTCAAAAATGTGGGTTATTTGTTCAAATGGTTCTGTTGGATGCTCTGTTATTGTTTCTCCGACATAAGATTTGACACCAGCTACACCAATTATGTTGCCTGCTGGTACATTATCAACAATTTCCCTTTTAGCACCATTATAAACAAAAACTTGCTGAATCCTGCTGCTTTGCTTCATCCTGTTTAAGTAAGCCTCTGCCCCTTTTCTCATTGTGCCTGAAAAAAGCCTGCCAGCAGATATTTCGCCTGCTTGTGGATCAATCACAATCTTTGTAATTACAAAGAACACTGTACCATTTGGGTCACATTTTATCAAGGATTTTCCTTCTTCGTCTTCAATGTCGCCTTGCCATATTTTTGGAATTCTGTATGGCTGCGCTACTAATGGATTTGGCAAATGCCTTACTACCATATCTAAGACTATTTCATGCAAAGGCGCTTTATCTGCTAATTCAACATATTTACCTTCTTGTTGGTACGCCTCAATAACATCCTTAAAAGATAGTCCTTTTTTTTGCATATAAGAAATAGACAACGCCCATTTGTGAAAAGCGCTTCCAAAGCAAACAGAGCCATCTTGCACATTTACTTGCCACTTTTCGCCATAGCCCTTTGGCGCAATGTCCATTATTAATTTGTTTACATTTGTAATAATTTTGACAAACCTTTCCTGCATTTTCTCTGGTGTTAGCTGCAATTCTTTGATCAACCGGTCAACTTTGTTGATGAACAATACAGGCTTAACTAACTCTCTTAAAGCTTGCCTTAACACAGTTTCTGTCTGCGGCATTATGCCTTCAACTGAATCAACAAGTACAATTGCGCCATCTGCAGCACGCATCGCCCTTGTTACTTCTCCACCAAAATCAACATGGCCTGGCGTATCAAGAAGATTAATGAGGTATTCGTCACTTTCGTAATTATGCACCATAGAAACAGCAGCTGTATCAATAGTAATGCCTCTTTCCTGCTCATCTGCATGAAAGTCTAGCTTTAAGGCTTTGCCAGCCTCTTCCTTTGACATCATGCCTGCGCCTGCTAACAGATTGTCGCTGAATGTGGTCTTTCCATGATCGATATGAGCGCAAATCGCGATGTTTCTTATATAATTAGGTTTTTGCATAATACGCAAAACCCTGTCAACCATTTTTTCAGCCATATAAATCCCTCAAAATTTAGAAAACATGCTTTTCATGCACTGTTGCATAAGAATGAAGCTCTTCTTTCTTGAACCAAAGCTTTATTTCTTCATCAGCTTCCTTTTTGCTGCCAGAAGCATGAATAACATTTTTGCCGCCAAGCCCTTTTGCAGACGCATACCTCATGCTGATATGCGCAAAATCTCCCCTTATAGTGCCAGGCGTTGCCTCGTGAGGTGAAGTTGCGCCTACTAAGCGTCTTGCATTGTCAACAGCATGCACACCTTCAACAACGAAAGCAACAACAGGGCCTTCAACAATAAAATCTACTAATTCTTTGAAAAATGGTTTTTGTCTATGAGCTTTGTAATGTTCTTCAGCAAACTTTCTATTAACCCATACCATTTTCATGCCAACAATCTTCAAACCAGCATTCTCAAATCTCTTAATAATTTCTCCAATTAAGCCACGCTGCACACCATCTGGCTTTATTATAACAATACTTTTCTCAATCATTCTGTCCCCTCTTGCTTTTCACGCTTAAACCTTTTGCTCCATCTTGTTTCAAGGAATTTTCTTCCAAGCTTTACGTGATTTTTTTCACACTTAGACGAGCAAAAGTATAAAATCTTTGCGTCTTTCTGCACATAAATTTTTCCAGTTCCTCTTTCAATATTGTCACCGCAAAAAGTGCACTTTGCCATTTGATTTAATATATTTGTTTATTTTTATTAATTTTAATATTCAATCCGCTTTCGGCATTTAAGTTCGGTTGTTGTTTAATTTTCAATTCGGCTTCGCCAAAATTTAGTGCTCGGCATTGCTGTTCTGCCATATCGCAATGCCTCGCATATTTATTCATTAACTTTGAATAAATTACGAGGCGAATTTTAGTGAGTTGCGTGCGAGAACGCATCGCGTTGAGTTGCATGCGAGTTTGCTCGCATGCTCGCAAACATCTCACGCTTGCGTTCAACTCAGGCAAAATTCGCCGAGTGTAACTGTTGTAACTTGCGAAGCAAGTTACGGATTTAATTTCATATTTTTATTTTAATCTAATTATTTTTATCCTGAGCCTCTGCCTGCTTTTGTTAATTGACCTGCTTCAAACTCTGTTTCGCGAAGCATTAAAATGTCGCCTATTTGTATAGGGCCTTTGACATTTCTTCTTAATATTTTGTTTTTGTCTCTGCCTTCCAAAAATCTGATTCTGACTTGTATAGCTTCACCTCTTGTACCAGTCCTGCCAATAATTTCTTCTACTTTGGCTGGTGTAGCAAATGAGAATTGAACAGCACCTTTTATTTGTTCTTCCTGCTGCTCGCGTTTACTAACTCTTTTAATCTGTCCTCTAGGTTGCTCTTTCAAGTGTTTTGCTGGATCTTCTTTAGCCATTTTACTTAGCCATTTTGTCTGCTATTTCTTTTATCAATTGCTTGGCTTCTCCTTCCTGAATTATGGCAACACTTCCAGTTCCAACGTCTATGCCTGCAGCTGCTCCTAGTTCTTCTTTGCTTGGAACTTGAACACAAGGAACACCCTTTTCCTCTGCAAGCAATGGTATATGCATAGTTATCTCTGGGGGATTAACGTCTTTTGCTATAACAACAAGTTTTGCTTGACCTTTTTCAATTACTTTCGTAGCTTCGTTAGTTCCTTTCCTTATCTTTCCAGTAGCTCTAGCTACTTCTATTGCTTCATAAACCTTGTCTATTAATTCCTTTGGTGCTTCATATACCATCTTCATCGTCCTCCAACAGTTAAGAGATAAACAAATAGAATGCTTACCTCACTCTGCCAAAATATATTATTTGGCTTCATCAATCACAGGTAATTCATTGGAATGTAATTTTATTTAAATAAGTTGTGGTTTAATCTCTCAACATCCTCTTCTTCAAACTCCATAAATGATTTGTTAGCAAATTCTATTCTTGCATTTATAGAGTCCCACAGCAAAACTCCAGTTAATTTTCTTTCGCCATAAATTAAAATTACATCTGGCGGCAAAAAATATGAAGAGTAGATATTTTCTTTTATGTTTTCCTTTGTTATCATTTCTGGATCTATTTTTCTTAGTTCAACTTGCTTTGCTATCAATTTGCATGCATCAACTATTTCTTCTTGGCCATCGTAGTTAACACAAAAATTAACAAAAAAATTGTCGTAATCGCTTGTTTCTTCTATTATCTTCTTTAATGATTCCACTACATTTCCAGAAAGATTGTACCATTTTCCAAATATTGATACCTTCATTTTATACTCTGAAAAAATAATCTTATTAGATAAATCGCTGAAGAAATTTGCTAAATAACCCAAAAAAATTATGTACTCGTCTTTTGATTTTTCAATGTTATCTTGTGATAAATATATAGTAAAAATTGGAATGTTCAATCTTACTTGCAATTCCAACAACTTATGTATTAGCTCAAAGAACTTGCTATAACAATCATTAATATTAACATTATTTCTTCTGCACCACTCAGAAATATCGTCCAAACTTATTGCGATATGCTTTGCCATTAACAGCTATTATTTTGATAATAATCATGCTATAAACAAATATATTTATAAACATTTTTATTTTTGAATGGAAATAATGGCATATTGGTTTGGAACAGAGTTTGTACCTTTAGCTATAAAATACAGCTTGTCTTTTATCACGCTTTTGATAGGCTCATTTACTGATTTAAAAACAAGAGAAGTGCCTGATTGGGTTAATTATGGTTTTATAATTTCTGGAGTTACGTTAAACTTGTTATTTTCGGCAATTTATTCTGATTTGCACTTCATAATAAGCAGCATTGTTGGCTTGTTGATATTTTTTGGCATTGCATATTTAATGTTTTATGCAGGCCAATGGGGTGGTGGCGACAGCAAGATATTGATGGGTTTAGGCGCAATGATTGGTGTTGATTTTAGATTTAAGACCTCACAATTTTTATTTGACTTTTTTATAAATGCACTATTTATTGGAGCAATCTATGGATTGTTATGGAGCTTTTTTTTGGTTTTTAAAAACAAAAAAAAGTTTTTTAAAGAATTCAACAAAATTCTGATGGAAAAGAAGATTATTAAGGCGAAAAAGATAATGCTGGCAGCGCTTATTTTAGTCTTTGCCCTTTTATTTTTCATTAAATTTAGTTACTTTAAAATATTAATATTATCTCTTGCATTCTTAACCTTGACAACATTTTATTTATGGATTTTTGTCAAGGCAATTGAAAAATCTGCAATGTACAAGCTTGTTGAGCCCCCTAAGCTTACAGAAGGCGACTGGATTGTTAAAGATGTTTTTGTTGGCAAGCAATACATTTGCGGACCAAAAGATTTAGGCATAGAAAAGAGACAGATTAGAAAATTAATCGAGCTTTATAAGAAAGGGAAAGTTAGGAAAATACTTATAAAGGAAGGCGTCCCATTTGTGCCAAGCTTTTTTATTGCGTTTGTTGTTACTTTTATTTTTGGCAATCCATTGATGTGGTTGTTATGAATATATGATGAGGAATAAAGAATTTTAAGAAGTTCGAGGATTTTCAGAGATTGCAAAATTTGAAAGAATAGGGAAAAACTCTTGGCGTTTTAGCCTTAGCGACCATTTTTTCCGTAAAATTTCTGTTAAAGGATAAAGTAGATTCAAATCAAATCATCAAGAGCTTTGGAGTCGAAAGTTTATTAAGTTGCTTTAATCTAAAATACCACATGGAAGATTATTACAGAAAAAGAATAGGGGAATATGAGAGAATTTATCATAGAGATGATCCAATTCGATTAAAAGAACAAGAAAAAATTGCTGATGACATTAGGAAATTTTTTAAGAATAAATATGTTATAGAAATTGCAGCAGGAACGGGATATTGGACCCAATTTCTGTCTGAAACTGCATCTAAGATTGTTATAACAGATTATGTAACAGAGGTTTTAGAATTAGCTAAAACTAAAGAATATAAATGTCCTGTTGAATTTAAAAAAGAAGATGCTTACAGTCTTTCTTTTCAAGACAATAGTTTTTCTGGTGGTATGGTAAATTTTTGGTTTTCTCATACTCCTAAAGAAAGAATAAATGATTTTTTTAATGAATTTCATAGGGTATTAAAGGACGATGCAATAGTTTTAATGGTTGATAATAATTTTGATGAAAAGATTGGTGGAAAATTAATCAAACCAAAATGGGATATTAATACCTATAAAATCAGAGAACTTAATGATGGAAGCATACATAAAATTTTGAAGAGTTATTATTCCAAAAAAGAATTATTCAGTATATTCAGTAGATTCTCTAATGATTTTTCTAACAACAATATTTTTTACGGTAAAAAATTTTGGTATGTGCACTACAATTTAAATAAGCCCAAAGCCCTTTCCTCAAAGTAACCACAACTCAAATTGAGCATAATAACCATTAAGCGAACTATTCTGCTGTTTAATTAATTTCTATACTATAAGCTATAACTTTAATCAGAAGGTATCAAAATTGATTATTATCTAATAATAGATTAAGGCAGTCTTCTCATTTGTTTTGTAAAATATTCCTCTTCTTCATCAGTAAAGAAGATTGGCTTTGGCGCTTGTAACATTGCTTTTTTCTCTTCTTTTTCAAAATGCCCGATATTCTTTGTGTGTTCTTTTAGCTTAAGCTCTACTGTTGATATTTCTTCCTCACTCAATTGCTTTGACTGCCATTGCAGATTAATACCATCATTATCTTTTCTAGGTATTACATTAACAGTAAAATGAGCAACTGTTTGGCCTGCTGGAATCCCATTTGCTACAAATATGTTTGTTCCTTTTGCACCTAAAGACTCGAATATGGCGCTTGATATTTTGTTAGAAACTTGAAATAATCTCGCTAGTTCTGTGTCTGGAACTTGCTCAATTATTGGATAATGATTTTTTGGCATCACAAAGCAATGCCCTGGGTTAGCACCATTAACGTCTAGCACTGCTAATATAACATCGTCTTCATAAATCTTTTTCGAAGGAATCTTGTCTTCAATAATTTGACATACTAAGCAGCTTTGTCGTATTGCCATTATTTCGCACCTAATATTTTTGAAATATCATCCAAGTTAATTTTAGATTGTGGCTCTTGACTTTTAGATTCTTCAGTTGCCCCACTTAAAGCAGCAATAAGCTTATTTCCTATTGCTTCAATTTCATTTTGCTCCATTGGCTTTTGAGGCAAAACAAAGGTGACGTCATCGTTTTCTTTTCTTGGTATTATGTGCACCATGAAATGTTGAGCTCTTTGGCCTGCTGCAACTCCATTAGCTACAATAATGTTTGTTCCTTGAGCATCAATTGAACGAAGCATTGAATTAGACAATTGCTTGACAATCATGAAAACATAAGCAATCTCGTCATCAGGCAACTGAGGCATTATTGCATAATGTTCTTTAGTAAGAAGCAGAGTATGGCCTGGATTCGCTGGATTAATATCAAGAATAGCTAATACCTTATCATCTTCATAAATTTTTCTTGACTGAACCTTGCCAGCAACTATTTGGCAGAATATGCATTGCTTTTTTTGGAACTCTTTAAGCTCTTCTGGAGACATCTGCTTTATTTTTTCCTGCAAAGCTTTTAATTGTTCTTCACTTAAACGTTCTTCTGCCATACTATTGCTTTGAATACGGTTTTATTTAAATATTATTATTAATAACATCATTCCCTTTCAATAGATTGTGCAACAGCAAGCCCTTTTATCAATTTCATGCATTCTTCGCTAATTTCTTCCTTCAATTTATAAGAAACCTTTTTTTGGCTGTTTACTTCGCTAAACGACCAAATTATTAAAGGATCTGCTTTAACGTCAACTTTAGCGCCATCATCAACTCTTTCTTCCAAATAATCTATCAAGTTAGGTATACATTCTTTAGGTATGGATTCATAAAATTTGATGTTTCTTAGTTTTATATCCTTCTTTGGTTCAATGATGATTTCCACCTTAGTTTTTTTATCCAATAAGGTAAACTTTCTTGATATGTCCAAATTTTTTTTTGTTTGTTCTATTTTATTTTTTTCTTTATTGATGTCAAATGAGCATGTTGGGCATTTAAACAAAACCGCATCTTTTAGGATGTTTTCATCTTCTTTACTGTTAGTTTTAACTTGTATCCAAGTACATTCTGGCTGCTCAGTTGCGCTTGTAACAAAAACGGAATTAACAGAGCCTTCTAGAAAATAAGATATTTTATCAGATTTGGGAATAAAGCATATAAAATGTGGATATGCAATCTCAAAATTGCCTGCATAAAACGAGCTTTTTATGTCATTGCTTTTAACCAAAAAAACATTGTCACTTTTTGTTTTTAAGTTCTCTTTCATTATTGGCATTTCATTAAGCATTTCAGCGTCTGCATCATTGTTTAAGTCAAAAAAATAAATTTGGTCAGCTTTGCATGGCACATCCAATGTTAGCAATTCTTTTTGCCCAAGCCTTATTGCTTTGTCTATATTCCTTAAATCGATTTCAAATTTTGCAATTTCTGTTTTGCAAGTTTTTTCTTTTACCACATTTATTAAGGCATAGCCTGCTATTAATATTATAGCTGACACAAATCCGATTAGAACATAGTTTATAGCATTGCCAAAAGCTTGAGCTTTTTTAGATTTTATCATTTACATTGCACTTATGGAGTAGCTATAAATTTTTTCCTATTCTAAAATTAAAAAGATTTATATAATTGTAACTATTTAACAGTAGAAAATATTATTCAGAGCAATAGAATGGGCCTTGAAAATTTAATAAATATAAATCCAGAAATGGAACGAAGAGAATTTTTGGAATTATTAGGATTAATAGTCACTAGTACTACTGCAACATCTTGCGCTCGTGTAATGAAGACAGTTGAAGAAGAAATCTTTGACTATAAATTTATTGTGGTAAAAGACAATAAAGTTTACACTCTTGAAGTGGGAATAGATTCAGAAGAAGAAAAGATAGCTCATAGCATTTTAGTAGAAAAAAGATACGAAATTGAACAACATTTTGTTCCTTACATGAAACCTAAAGAAAAGACTAAATTCTTAAATGCACTTTATGGCAAAAAACCTGATGGCAATGTCGCTGCAGAAATCTTTGAAAGAGTTTTAGAACGAAATACTGAATTAAAAAAAGAAGCTCAAAGATTAGGTATTGAAGTAAAAAAGTATGTTGACCCAAATTTACTCCTCCCAGTATATGTGCTAATGTTAAGTGGGAATATTGCTTTTGGTTTTTTCCGTTATTAAAACGAGTGTTAAGTGACTTGATGAACTCACAGTGTGAATCATAAGATTGAACATACCGTCAAGCGAACGAAATGAGCGCAGATGGTGGTAGTTCACGATTAGTGTACAAGAGTGAACTCTTTGATTTGGGCTCACTTTTTTTCCCTTTTTAGCTTTTAATGATGTTGTTCAACCCATAGGTTTCTTGCAAACACGAACCTTAAATTAATGATAAATAACTTTAAATATTCTTCTGCTAATGAGTATGTTGTGGAACCAATTATTCTTGCATTAGGTTTTTCTGTTAGTGACTTTTTTTATACTATATGGGTTAAAAAACTTTTAGACAAAAAATACAGGCCATTTGATATCATAAGATTTTGGATGGTATTTACAGGACTGATTTCTCTAATAGCCCTTTTCTTTGTGGGTATTAATATCCACTCAAATCTATTTTACTTGGGCTTAATAGGTTTCACTTTTACCACAATATTAGGTCATTATTTCCAAGTCAAAGCTTTAGATAGTCTGCCATTATCAATAGTCTCTCCTTTAGGAGCATTTTTTCCAGTTTTAATAGTCATAGTTGCGATTTTCACTTTAGGCGAAATTCCAAGCTTATTAGGACTCTTGGGCATATTGATAGTTGTTGTTGGCTCTTATACACTTACTCTAAAATCCATAAATAATTTCTTTGAACCTCTAATTTTTCTGTTTAAAAATAAGAAAGTTTGGCTTAAGCATTTTGCTAATGTTTCTTGGGTCTTTGCTGCAATTTTCCTAAAAATTGCTTTAACCAATGCGGAATTATTTTCTGGAATGTTTATGCTGAGCACAGTTGTTGGATTTGTGGCGCTGGCAAGCTTTTGGCTATATGCTCCTCAGGAAAATCTTTTCAGATGCAAATCGCTTTTGTATGGCATGGGATTTATTAGACTATTCCAGAATATTTTTCAATGGATACTTTATACTGTAGTTCTTCTTGGCTATGCTAGTGCTTTCGCTAGCATAAGCCTAATTTTCTTGGTTATTGCCGGAAAATTTTATTTCAAAGAGAAACAGGGTTGGGAGAGGATAATATCCGCATTCGTAATGTACGCTGGTGTACAATTAATCTTGCTATATGGTTAAGTTTAATGTATTCCAGCAACCATCATCCCAACTGCCACATTGATTGCAATTTTCCCAAGAAGGTAATTGACAACTTTGAGAGCGACATGTGCTCGTGTCAGAAGCTATTACAGGAGTGCCTGGACATATTTCATCTAAAGCACATATATCTCCACCTTGAGTAGCACATGTTTCGAATTGACAAGAAGAACTGCAACCATCTCCATTTACCAAGTTGTTATCATCACATTCCTAATTAGTATCTATGATATTGTATCAAATTTTGGCAGAAAGCAGATAAATTTTATAACATCAATAATATTGGAATTATAGAGCTATTACCTTTTTCTTTGATTATCTCTTTTATTTTATCAAGACGATCTATGTTTAAATAATACTTCCAACCATGCTTTTTCTTCTTTTTGCAGCAGATATTCTGTTTTACCAAGGCAGCTAGCACTTCCTTAGCTATCCCTCTATCAGGCAATCCTGCTACAACATTTTCTTCGTACATTGAACCTTTGCCATAACAGGTGGATCTATGGAGTTTTCTTACTATGAATCTGCTATATTTGATATAGTCGCTTTTACGGACTTTCATAATCTGCTTTAATCGAAGTTTACTTATATGTCTTTTCTTTTTAGGGATATATTTATATCCCTCATGGGATAAATAGAAATATTTATATACAAAGAAAGTTTACTAGTTTGTATGAAAGAAAAATCTGTATTTTTGGAAAGAGAAGGATACACTCCAAAAAACAAAGTGCTTGATTTTCTGATAATTGCACAGGATTTTGACTACTCGCTTAAAGATATCGCCAAATACTCTAAGATAAGTTATCCCTGCATGAAACAATTAAAGAATAAACTGATAAGAAATAAATGGATAATTCTAACAAGGAAAGTTGGAAAAGCCCAGATGTATAAACTAAATATAAAAAACAAAAAAGTCCAGAAGTTTGTTGATTTCTTCTGGACTGTCGTCAATGAAGAGGTTGAAAGGAACTTAGGAATCGAGAGTAAAACTCAAATTCATGAAGGTTATAAGTATGTCGCTCCAGTAGCTGTATCCACAAAACATATTTGAGTTTAATTGATTTGGATGAAATAATTTCTAATTGCAAAAATGTTTTTTTCTAGGTGAAGTGCGTTAAGTTCATAATTTTTGAGATTTTTCTAACCTTTACTCCAAAGTAGCAAAAACCAAAAAGTTTAAATAGTAAATAGCATTATTTTAACTTAATTTAAGATAATTATCTAAAAATTAATGTGGAGGTAATGGAAAATGATTAGTGCTTCAGCTGTGAGAAATCTTTTTAATAGAAACACAAATTATAGTCCAGTTACATATCTTGATACTGCAATGCTAAATCCATATTCTGCAGTTCGAGGCTCTCAAAAAGTTGTTCCCATTTATCAAGCTCCTAGTTCTGATAGTAGAGAAATAACTGAAGGAGATAGGCAATTAGAATCTTATGAACCATCTATTAATGCTCCAGCTAATCAAGATACTAAGTCAAAAAATAGTCCTGGTCATAAATCTAGAACAGCAACATTATCAATTTTGTTAGGAATTGCTGCTCTTGCTGAAGGATGTGCTTCTTACCTTGATGTGAAATCGAGATTTGAAAGCTTACCAAATGGAGCAAATAATCCAAAATCAAATTACACAATGAGTTTTGAAGTTGGAAAACACAAAAAGGGATTTGAAAGAGTTTATGATACATTCACTCCATGGAATAGATTTTTTATTGACCAAGCTTATTACTCAAACTTTTGGGAAGGAGCTGACAAAGCAATATGCGATAAAAAAGGTTTGCTAAAGGCTGCACAAAATGCTCTTTCAAATGGTGATGGATTAACTCCAGAGAATCAGCAATTAGCTAGTGACTTAAACAAAGCAGCGTGCGAAGATTATTCTCAAACAAGATTAAGCGGTTTGCTTAGACAAATGCAGCCAGAGCAAAGACTTGCATTAGCAAAAGGTTTAGAATCAAAAATCGAGTCTGATCCAGAGTTGCTTGAAGGTGTCTATTGGGGTGCTTACAAGTTAATAGACGTCGAAGTTGA
>CAZRRL010000010.1:0-19717 GCA_964602555.1 uncultured Methanosarcinales archaeon
TACGCGGGGAACAAAGAAAAGATTCATTATTAATTTATAAAGATTGTGAAAAAATAAGGTTCAATATATAAGCGAATTATTGAGTGAGCGTAGAATTTGCGAAGCGGATTGAAAATTAAATAAATAATCCAATTTGTTAATCTATACTCACGGACAAAAATAATTATACAATTGTTGTCCGTTCGTAATATGTCGAAAATTCTGCATAGAATTTTCGAACATTCGCAAATCTTTGATTTGCTCTATGTCGGAAATTGCAAAAATGTATAATAAATTGTTACAATTTCCGAGCACTCGAAAACCGTAAGGTTTTCTTTGAGTAAAGGACATATTTATGTCTAAATCCTAAAAAATCTTATAGATTTTTGGGAACTTAAAAATCATTGATTTTTAAGTAATTTGTGTCCTTTACTATATTAACCACCAACACTTGCTCTATTGGAATTACTTATCACAACTTTGTCTCTAACCTTACATCTTGCTGTTGCTGCTGGCAAATTAAATTCGCCCAAAATTGGAAGCCTAGACTTCATTTTGTAAGACAAAACTCTTTCATCGCCTGGCTCTAATATTTCTATTGTCCATCTTATTATAAGCCCTTTTTTTGGATGTTGTAATATAGCATGAGGTTGCATAGAACCAATTGAAAGCTCTTTTTCAACATGTGCAATATGCGGCACATTATCGATAACTTCAATGCCGTTTATTTGATTTCTGCTTCTATTCTTAACCCTAACAACAATTTTTGCTTCTGAAATACCCCCATCACTCATTCCAACATTTGCTATGCTTTTTCTTACAACAATAGGACTTCTAAATACAAAATAAAGGACTATTGCAATAATCGTTAATGCAAAAATCACAACTATCTGTCTATAATTTTCTGTTGTATAAACAGTTGCCTCTCTTTTCTCGCCAAGGTCAATCTGCCAAACTAGGTATTGCTTGCCATTCTCCTCAATTAATTCTGCTTTTGGATAAGTCGTCAAAAATAAATTTTTAATAGATGTTGTTTCAACCTTTACAACTCCAATATAATTTGGCTTATTTGACTTAACCTTGACCCCTCTCCTTATTTTCAAAAATGATTGCTCTTTAGGAATATCTTCTTGTGTAGCATATTCACTAACTTCAAATTCACTTACAATAGGATTAACTATTACTCTATCACCCATAAGGATTGTAACTATTAATCTGTCTCGTTGTGGAGTAGTCATATCATCCAATTTTTTTGTTACTTCAATAATTTTGTATTCTTTCGGATCAAGTGGGTAATGCAATTCATCTTTGAAAAGATTACTCTCAACTTTTATAGTTAAACTAGAGTAATTAATTGGATTTTGATTATCTAAAACAACTTTTATTGTAAATTCTTGTCTTGGGTCAATTTTTTCTGGAGAAATGCCTGTGCTTGCAATAACGGTAGGTATGTAACCTCCAATTAATGGTTCTGTTGATTTTATACCAACAGTTACAGGCACTTTTTGCTCTTCTCCGGTACGCTCAAGCACAATACCTATGTCAAGAGTGTATGTGTCAACTGAGGTGATATACAAAGGATCCACAAAAAGCTTTATCGATGCATTACTTAAAGCAAGTACTTTTAATGCTATGGGGCTTTGCAAAGGCTTAGTGTACATATCCCAAAATGGATAACCAGCTTTTTTTATTACGAATTCCTCATCTGTATCAAGATTATTCTGTATTGCTACATCAAATTCTGCAACCTCATCTACTACAATTTTATCGTTGATTGCTGTGACTTTAACATCAAAAGCAGAGGCATAAGCAAAATTAATAAAAACTAGAAATATTATTATAAGAATAAAGAACTTTGTTAACTTATTCATCAAGACACCCTTTTTGCCAATTTTTTATCGATTTTCAACTGATTTACTTATATATAAATCTTTCCTAAAGAGCACTAAAGAGCTAAATATAAAAATTAAGTTAATTTAGGAAAAATTTTAAGTATTTTTAAGAAAAGTGAATTATGATTCAAATTAAAGTAAAAAAAGCTAGCATCTATGTTTTACTTTTAATATTTTTAATTTCTTTTTTTATAAGATTAATGCCATTATTCAAAGGGTATAATGTGCCTTTTGGTGTAGTAGACACAAGCTTCCATATCTCTTCTGCATTAGACTTAAGTGAAGGCAACTTTAAAAGTTTGACACATCCTTGGTGGCACCTTAAAAATCATATCTTAATAAATGGGTTTGACATTGTTGACAGAAACTCAGCTTCATTTTTTTACCCACCTTTTTTACACATTATCTTGGCTTTCAGCTTTTTATTTTTACATCCAGGCATTGCATCAATAATAATCATTAGTTTGCTTTATTCCTTAAGTGTCATATCAATTTTTTTTCTTTGTAAATCATTTAATTTTAAAGATGGTGCTGCCTTGATTTCTGCTGCATTAATTGCAGTTTCTGTTCCCTTGCTCTATTCACAAAATTATGGATTTTGGACATTTACAATAGCATTAAATTTTATGATTTTGTCGTATAGTTTTTTGAGATTTAAGTCAAGAAAATTTACACGGCTCAGCATTTTATTTTATTTTTTAGCCTTGATAACACATTGGGCATTTTTTATTTTTGCCATAATCATTGCACTAATTGAGATTTTCAACAAAAATAAAGAAGCGATTCTTTACATTTTATCAATTCTTATAATAACATTGCCATTTTATTTGTATATATTTTATTTAGCAAATCCATTTTCATACATTGCTACACATTTTAATATCTTTATATTTCCAAATTTTTTATTGACTTTGTTAGCAATAATTGGCTTTATTTTTAATTTTAAAAAATATAGAGCTATAACCATTTTTTTTTCAGGAGCATTAGCATTAACTTTTCTTTATTATACATTAAAAATAAAGTTTATATTTGGTGATATGGTTCAATTTGTTTATCCATTCTTGATTTCTTTTTACATAGGCGGTTTATTTCAAAGTGTAAATAAAAAAAAATACAAAATCCTTTTAACAATTGGAATATTTGTCATTTTAGCAATCAATTTATTAACAATTCAAAAAGTTTTAAGTTTCGCAAAAGCATCTATAGAACCAAAAGAATTTAATGATTTGTTGCAATTAAGAAATAACTTCGAACCAAATGATAAAACCATTATTGCGATAGATAGAGGCTTGGTGCCTTGGTGGTTAACAATAGTAAGCAAAGGTTCAAAAATAGTTTATCCAGCTACTTACGAAAATGAAAACATTAAGGAGTATTATGAAAATTATATTTTCAATAAAAAAAATATGTCCAGTGATTATACGTTCTATAGAATTACTAAAAAAGATAGCACCTTAATTTTAGAAAATAATGTAACACTTCTAAAAAATCCCTACAGATTTGGAAATTAATTATAGAAACCTTTATATATCTTTATTCTCAGAAAAAATTTAATGAAAAAACCAGAGGACTTTGTTCATTTCACTGAGCTTGGAACGCCAATTGTCTATGTCCAATACAAAGGAGTTTTTGACATGCAAGACCTTTATGAAACTATTGCTGATTTTTTCAGGCAAAAAAAATTTAAGTTTTATGAAAAGTTTCAAAGGTTGAGAAAGCCTGGTCCTTTTGGCGCTGAGATTCTTTATCAATTTGAGGCGAGAAGAAAAGTTGAAGACTACTATGAATGGATAGTTAACGTCAACATGGAGACATTTGATTTGCATGATGTAGAAGTTGTTTTAAAAAATGGAGCAAAGAAAAAAATGACTAAAGGCAGGATATGGATACAGCTTTATGGAACTTGTATGACTGACTACGAAAAAATATGGGAAAAAAGTGCTTTTTTGGCCCAGATGAAAAGTTTTTATAACAAATACATTGTAAAAAAAAGGTTTGAAGGCATCTGGTGGGATGAGATGTATTATAAAATTGTAATGAAGCTTCATGCATTGATAAAAGAACGCTTAAAAATGGCATCTGAAGGTTTTGAAGCCAGGCACATGGGCGGAGTTCATTAAAGAGGTTAACATGGGGCATATAAAAATAGTTGTAGACCACGACAAGATAGATTACAGCGGACCATTAGATATTACTAACTTACTGAAGATGATTGAAAATTTCATCTGGGAGCGTGGCTTTGACAAAAGACAAGACAAGGATTTTGAGCAGAATACAGAGCATGGTAAATTTATAGAATGGCAAATATCACCTTGGAAATGGATAACGGATTACACAAGGTATATTATCAAAGTAAGAGTGCTTGGCTATGACATTGTGAAGAAAGATGCCATGAACAATGGCAAAAAAACAAAAGTCGATATTGGAAGAGTAATGATCGTAGTTGATGGGTTTGTTGAATATGATTTGCAAAGCAAATGGGAAAACAGTCCATTTTTCCATTTCTTGAGAAGCTTATACGACAACTTCATATTTAGAGTTTATACAGAAAGATTTGAGCAAGTGCTTGTAAATGACATAAATCATCTTCATGATAATATAGAGAAGTTTTTTAATTTGTACAGGCATTATGCTGTTATATCAAAACAAGGCCCATAGGTGCTTTTATGGTAGAAAAAAAACAGGTTCTTTATGATTTGAGAATAACATACAATGGCACTTTTTCGGTTGAGGATTTCTATGGAGAAATTGACAAGTGGATTAAAGAAAAGAATTATGAAAAAGAACCAAAGAAAAAAATGGAGCATGTGACAAAAAATGGCAAAAAAATAGAATGGGTAATTGAAGCCCATAGCATGCTGGATGATCTGCATCATAGTGTGATTGTATTAAGGGCATTGTTTGACAATGTTAAAGAGGTTGTAATTAAGAAAGACGGGAAGAAAATACGAATTAACAATGGAGATGTATACATTAACATTGATGGATTTATTCAATCTCACGTTCATGGCAGCTTCTGGCAAACAAAGCCAATTTATTATTTTGTAAAAACCTTGGTTGATAAATACATTTACAACTTTTGGACAGACAAATGGAATAGTACAGTTTCAAGTGATTGCCATGACTTGTTCAAGAGGATAAGAGCATTCTTTAATTTGCAGAGGTACAAATACGAATAAAAAGTTTGATTTGTATAAATTATTGAAGATAAAAATTAATAATAACCTTTAAATATCTTCTTTAAACTCAATATGGT
The DNA here is from genome assembly GCA_964602555.1 of uncultured Methanosarcinales archaeon. Taxonomy (GTDB): domain Archaea; phylum Nanobdellota; class Nanobdellia; order Woesearchaeales; family GW2011-AR4. Next base: position 5,128 of record CAZRRL010000010.1, read on the forward strand.
AGGCCAGCATTTGCGGGGGTAATTCCTAGCTATTGCTTGAAATCCTTTGAGCGAAGCCTGGCCAAACGCGCAGGACTTAAGAGGACACCAATCTGTAAATTGGACATCCTGTCCCTTAGTGGGTCCGGGATTATGCGGGAAATATCCTGTATAACGGGAAGGTTCGAATCCCCTCCCCCGCATTATTTTGCAGAAATAGGTTGTAATTTAATTTATAAAAATAAAAAAGTAATTATTTTGGGCATATTTCTTCTGCTATTTGCAAGTAAATTGATTCAAGCTGCGTTGAGTTCGGTGCAGAGAAGTAATTTGATGGTGTTGTTGCTATCTGCTTTAGCAAAGTTTCTGTTAAAGCGTCAATTCCAAGACCGATTGTAAATATTTTTATTCCTGCTAATTTTGTAACATTAGCCTCATTCACTGCATGTTTTGCACAGCTATTATTTAGTGCGAAACTTCCAAAGCAAATTCCGCCTGTTGCATTAATATTAGGCGCGCCATCGGATAGCATTACCAAAGTCTTTGTATCGCCACCACTTGAAATTAATTCTTTTCTAGATACATTGATGCCACCGCCAATGTTAGTTTGGCCGGTTGCAGTAAGTGCATTTATTGCATTTGTAATTAATGCTTGATTATTGGTCAATCCTTGGTTTAAGGTAGCTATGTGGTTGAATGATGCTAATCCTGCTTTGTCTTTTGTGAAATTAACTTTGTCTAGGAAAGTGGTTGCAGCATTTTTTGCCCTAGCAAGTCTAGTGTTTCCATCTTCGATAGTATTCATACTTCCAGATCTATCAATAAGCAGCATTACATCAATAGGTGCAATGCAAACTTCTTCGCATGCATTTGAGCATTCATCAGTATTATTATTATTGGCGTCGTCACATTCCTCTCCAGCGTCTAAGATACCATCTCCACAAAATGGCAAAGTACAATTATTCCTGCATAGATCTAAGTTATTGTTGTTTCCATCATCACATTGTTCATTAATGTTATTTATAGTTCCATCTCCACAAAACTCTATAACACACTCTGCATTACAGCCATCTCCATCTATGTTGTTGCCATCATCACATTGTTCAACGCCAATCCACAAAAATCTATCACCACAACTTGCATCTGTGCAAGAATTTAAGCATGCGTCTGTATTGTCTAAATCCCCATCATCACAGTCTTCAAAACCATCATTGTTAGGACCTCCTGTGCCAGCGCCATTTGGGCTTTGCACTATAGAATCACCACAGAGTGTAAATGTGCAATCATTCGTGCATTGGTCATCATCATTTTGATTCCCATCATCACATTGCTCATTAATGTTATTTATAGTTCCATCTCCACAAAACTCTATAACACACTCTGCATTACAGCCATCTCCATCTATGTTGTTGCCATCATCACATTCTTCTCCATTATCTAAATCTAAAACACCATTACCACAAGCACATTGTTTGACTCTGTCACAGAAATGGTCAGCCTCTGAGAATCCTAACCATAACATAATTTCATTTATTATATCATCTATGGTATTTCTCCACTGCTCTAATAAAGAAATTCTCTCAATAGAGTCATCAATAAAACCTTGAATTGTAAATACGATTTGTTGACCCGCAAATTGACCAGATTCCTTCCATATGTCTCCATTTGTTCCATTAGATGGCACTTCCAACATAATACTACCAGACATTCTTTTTAGACCGTTTTGGGAAAATGCCTCGAAGTAGGTAATGTATGAAACAGCAGATTGGCAACCAATATTCAATCCAGTTTCTCTTACACCAGTCACGACTCCGATATACTTCAAGCCATCATTATCTATTATTTCAAATCCTTCAGGTATAGCGTTCATTATTGCCCACAGAGTTCTTTCATATTGCTCAGGATTGTCAAAACAAAATCTTCGAAGATGTCTGTTCTCAAGAAATCTTATTTTTATATGACCTTTATTATTCGGATTAAATACTGTTTGTTGAAGATTAGATACAGTATAATTAAAATCGCCTTCAATAACCAAGAACTGAGATGGAATTCCATAATTGGATTGATTTAGAACAGTTAAATTATCTGGTTCTATTGATATGTTGAATAAGTTTCCAAATGGAACAAAATGGCTTCTTATTATTTTGACTTCGGCGTTAACAAAGGATATATTTATTAAACCGAGAACCAGCAAAATCAACAACATAATAAAATTTTTTTTCACTCTCTTTACACCCCATTAGAAATTTGTAGCTATTTTAAAGTAGTATAAAAACTTTTCGACAAAATATTAAACATTATCGTCATGAGTTTGGGACGAAAAATAATTATTGGGATGTTGGAATTATTCTTTATACATAAAGAATTCTTTCACAACTTTTATATATAATTCAAAATTTTCAAATTCTAATGCCTCTGTAGCATAGTAGCTATTGCGTTAGATTTTTAAGAGTAATCTTCTTGTCCGCAAAGCCTTGGTATTATGCTAACCTAAAAGGCAAAGGTCGTGGGTGCAAATCCCATCAGAGGCTCTTTAAAATTATTTTTGGAGCATGATTGCGAAATGTCAAAATCAAAAGGGCTGCAATAAGCTATGCAGGCAAAATAGCCACACTTCTAAAGCAAAATTTTAAGTCCAAATAATGTAAACTTTAATACAGGGTATGTAAAAAGTTCAATGAAATCTGGAGTTTGGTTTATTGCCTTAGAAGATAGAGAAATTCTTGGAACTCTTTTTATTAAAGTAATAACTAAAGAAAAAAGAGCTGAGCTAAAACATTTGTTAGTTAATGAGAATTTTAGAAATAAGGGAATTGGAAAAACATTAATAAGCAAGGCAATTGAAATTGCAAGAAAAAAGCAACTAAGAAAAATTACAGGATTTGCTACATCAAAGTATATTGCGGCACTAAGTAAGCTTGCTTTATATTTTGGCTTTAAGTTAGAAGGAACTTTAAAATATCATTATAGAAAAAATGAAGATGTTTACATTTATTCATTGTTTATGAAAAAGTAAATCCAATTTTTATTTGACTAACATAAAATGAAAGCAAACTTTAAATATTCCAATTTTAAAACAATCAAAAGGGGTTTTTATGCGTAAAAAAATCGAGATTTATTTTGTCGTATAGATTTCAATTTGCCAAATGATAAACCAGAAAATAATCCAATACATACAGCAAAACATTGATGCAGGACATGATATGGACGCTATTAAAAGCAGACTAATTGACAATGGCTATCCACAAAATGATGTAGACGACACAATTGACTATGTTAAGCAGCAATCTGAGAATAGCCGAAAAGCAAATTATTTTAGCAAATTTAAAGGGTTTGGAGTGATAATTTCATCAACGATAATAATTTTAATTGTTGCGATCGCCTTAGGAATTTATTTTTTTATCGGAGGCAGTGATGCTGATAGCCTTACAGGGCAAACTGCAGCTACCACAGAAAGCATTTACGAAGACGGCAATTTCACTGCAGAGGAATTGGATGTTGATGGAACTATAAGGCCAGAAGATAATATTCAATGGAATGAGACTGGAGAAGAATTCGCTGAGCTAAACGAAACTTTAGATACTGCAGTGATTGAAGAAAATATAAGTGATGGAAGTTTTAATGAAACAAATGCAACAACTGAAGAGCAGATTACAGAAGAAAAAATTGAAGAGTTCAAATTTAGTCCAAACAGCATTGTAGCCACACAAAATAACATATCAATTTCGTTAGATTACATGAAGCATGAAATCAAAAGTGAATATTGGGGAAAAATAATTGAGCTGACTTCTACAGTATTGAATAAAGGCAACTATTCTTTTAAGCCTAAACTGCTAGTTTTATTATACGATGAAAAAGACTTTAAAGAAGAATGGTTGAAGCCAAAAGCGGAAATTGAATTTGATATTGAAAAATTAAATCCAGGAGAGCATACAGAAAGGCAAGCTATTGTAAGCATATCATTTGATGATATTGCTTTGCCTAAGAACTTTAAATTAGTGCTTGTTGATGCCGCGGATCCTGCAAACAAACCACTTGTTGTGGTTGAAAAGGAATTTAAAGCAATAGGCTAAAAAATTTTCGATGGCTACTGAGTAACTACATCGGAGTCTTGCACGCTATTCACAGATATTTGCTGAAATCTGTACACTTTGCCATTTGACTCAACTTTTAACGGTATACCATAAAAAGTATCAAGCCATAAGATACCATTGTTAGCTTGCACCTTCCAAGTATTTCTGTCATCAATTACTTCTTCTCCTACTTTTGTAGCTTCGGTTATTCCATTAATCCAATCAAACACAGTTAATATGTATACATCACCATAAACTAAATCTGCTTTTTTTCCTTTGTAAACACAGTATGCAGCCTCACAATAAGACTGTGCTGTCTTAACAGCATTATCTATAAAGATAACATCATAAGAATCTTGTCTGTCCAATGCTTGTATTTCTCTTGCAGGCCTATATTTTATTTTATTGTCCTTAACATAGAACTCGTGAAAATTATTCCCAGTTTCAGGGCCCCTATATTTGTAGTAAATGTTTTTTACTCTAACCTTAGATTTATCCAATAATCCCTTAACTGCATCAGAAATCACTTTTTTCGGCTCAACTAATGGTTTCTCTATTGGTTTAGTTTCAACTTTCGGTTCAGGCTTAGGTGTTATTGGCTCCTGCTGAGTTTGCACAGTCGTACAAGCTGCAACAATTATTAAAAATGCAATAGATAAAATTAATAGATATTTTTTCATAATTTTGGTGTGTATTCCTCACTTAAAAACTTTTCTAAAGTAAATTCTACTGTTTCATCAGAAACATTTTTATATAACTTAATTTAAAAAATTCCTAATGGCAAGTGTTAAGAAAATAATGTTAACTGATGTGCCAACATTAAAAAAAGAGGCTAAAATTGAAGAAGCAGCTAAATTGCTGGCTAACAACCAATATGGCTGTGTTGTTATAATTGAAAACAATAAGCCAATAGGTATTATAACAGAGCTTGACCTTATTAGGAATGTTATTGCGACTGGCAAAAGCCTCAAAGAGCCTGTAGGCAAAATAATGAGTTCTCCAATAACATTTATGACACCTTATATGAAGCTTGACGAGGCATTAAAAATAATTGATACAAAAAGATTTAGGAAGTACCCTGTAATTGAAAATGGTGAATTAGTTGGATTAGTAACTAAAAGAGATGTTGTTAATACTATAAGTGATAATTTAAGATTTCATAGGAATATACAGAATATTGTTTTGATACTTTTTGTTTTGTTTGAGTTTTTTGTATTCGTGTTTTCAAGTTATTTAAATCAATTTTTATCTTTTGGATAAGATGATAAAGGTAAGAAGCATAATGACAAAGGATGTTGTAACAATATCTAAAAATGCTACTCTAGTTGAAGCTGCGAAATTAATAGCATCGAAATCTGTGAGTAGCTTAGTGGTGGTTGAGAAAGATAAACCAATTGCTATTATAAGCGAAAATGATATTATAAAAGGGATTATTGCTAAGAAATCAAAAGTCCAAGATGCTATGAGTAATCGATTTAAGAATATTTCACCTACATCAAGTTTTTTTGAAATAAGCAAAATTTTGCGAGAGAAAAAAATTAGAAGATTTCCTGTTGTCGAGAATGAAAAATTAGCTGGACTAGTGACAGAAACAGATATCATAGAAGCAACAAGAGATTTTACCAGAATACATCAAATAACACAAGATTTAATTTTAGTCATTTTTGGATTGGCAACAGCCTTCTTTTTATTTTACTTCAGCCCTCTTGGAGTATCTTTGCGTAGATAAAATTTATTAGAAAAATATAAATATCATAGAAAACCTCAAAGACTTCTTGGGCCTGTGGTCTAGTGACATAACTGCAAAATCGGTTAACAATTTGCGAGACATAAAGTCTCGAGTGCTAGAAGCTATGACATCGCCTCGACAATTGCTTGCAACGTAGTTTGCCTAGTTCGCTTTTGAAACGGCGAAGGTCACCAGTTCAAATTTCAACCGAGCTTACAAATCCATCGTTCCGTGGGATTGAACAAAGTGAAATCCTACATTGCATGGTTTTAGTCAAGCTTTTATCAAAAGGTTGGTGAAAATCTGGTCAGGCCCATTTACAAAAACAAAAACAGGTGAGACAATCAAATCAAAGCTATACCCCAGAATATTTTTCTCTGTATTGTTGCTTGCAATTTTATTGATTGCATTCTACATAACAAAACCATTTTTGCCTGCACTTCTAACAGGAGCAATAATTGCCTATTTGTCATATCCATTGTACCAAAAAACTTTGAGTTATATTAAGAATAAAAATGTCGCGTCATTTATTGTAGCAATTTTTATAGTTATATTGCTTACAATACCTTTTGTTATTGTAATTGGTTTAGTTTCCAAAGAGGCTTATTACACGTACACAACACTGAATCAGCAAAATTTAGGGACAAATTTCTTAAAAATGGTATGCAAAAATGAGAATTGGTTAGCTTGTAAAGCTACAAATTTATTCATAGGTTTTTTGCCTGAAAAGGACATTGATTATTATCTGCAGGTTACAATAAAAAAAATCACTGAATTTATATTAGAAAATGTATCAAGATTTCTAGCTTTGGTTCCATCAATTTTTTTGAATTTCTTTGTTATGATTTTTGCGGTTTATTATCTGCTTAAAGATGGTGAGACAGTTGCTAGGCGAATTAAAAACATACTGCCTTTGAAAGAATCACACAAGCAGCATGTGCTTAAGAAATTTCATGACATTATATCAGCGGTATTCTACGTAAATATTTCAATAGCTATTTTGCAAGGCATCTTAGGTGGCTTAGGATTTCTTATTTTAGGAATTTCTTCGCCAATTTTATGGGGATTTGTCATGATGCTGTTTGCTTTAATACCCTATTTTGGCACAGCAATTGTGTGGCTGCCTGCTGCTCTAAACCTTATATTTATAGGCTATTTGCAAAATGACAGCTCCTTTACTGTCAGAGGTATTTTTCTAATCATTTATGGAACATTAGTCATAAGCAGTATAGACAATATTCTAAAGCCAAGATTAATTGGTACAAGTGCAAACGTCCATCCTATCCTTGTGCTTTTAGGTGTTTTAGGCGGCCTAAGATTATTTGGATTCATAGGTTTGGTTATAGGGCCTGTAATGCTTGCATTGATGATGACATTAATTGAAATATATGAAGAAGAAAAGGCGGAGCTTGAAAAGTATTTTTAAAATTGAAAATTATAATATCTAAATTCATCAATAAAACTTAAAATGAAACTTAAAGTAAAGGATATAGATATTTCTAGTGGAGGCCCACTTGTTGCTGTTGTAAATCACGAGGATGCAGCAATGCTAGACCTACATGTCATGGATAGAATAAAAATAAAAAAGGGTAATAAGATTGAGACTGCTGTTGTTGACATTGCAGAAAGCAAAAAAATAATTCCAAAAGGCAAAATTGGAGTTTTTGAGGAAATCATTCAATCTTTAAAATTAAAAAATAATGATGTAGTAGACATAACAATTGCAAAAAAGCCATTGTCAATTGACTACATCAAGAAAAAATTAGATGGGCAAAAACTTTCTAGAAAAGAAATTGACCAGATAGTTTGGGACATTGTCCATAATAAGCTAAGCGCAGTTGAGCTAACTTATTTTGTGGCTGCATGCTACACAAATGTTATGACAACTGAGGAAACTATTTTGCTGACAAAAGCCATGGTTAAGCATGGCGATATGCTAAAGTTAAATAAATATCCTATTATCGACAAGCATTCAATTGGAGGTATTCCTGGCAACAGAACAACAATGGTAGTTGTGCCTATCATAGCCGCTGCTGGTTATGTAATTCCAAAGACTAGCTCACGCTCAATAACTAGTCCTGCTGGCACAGCTGACACAATGGAAGTTCTAGCCAATGTCACATTTCCGATAAACAAAATGAAAGAGATTGTTCTTAAGACCAATGGTTGCATTGTCTGGGGTGGTGCTCTCAACTTAGCGCCCGCTGATGACAAGATTATTGCTGTTGAAAGGCCTTTGGAGATAGATGCTGAAAGTCAATTGCTAGCTTCAATTATGGCAAAAAAGCATTCTGTGTCAAGCTCGCATATTTTAATTGATGTTCCTGTTGGTGATAATGCAAAAGTAAAGAACATTATTGAGGCTTTAAAAATTAAGAAAGAGTTTCAAAAGATTGGTAAAAGATTGAAAAAGCATATCAAAGTAATGCTAACAGATGGTCAACAGCCAATTGGAAATGGCATTGGACCTGCTTTAGAAGCTCGTGATGTATTATGGCTTCTTAAGCGTGACCCAAGAAGACCTATTGACTTAGAAAAAAAGTGTCTGCTTATGTGTGCCAACATCTTTAATATGGTTAATGCAAAAGATGGCTACAAAAAAGCATTGGAAATACTAAACTCAGGCAAAGCGTACAAAAAAATGATTGAAATAATTAAAGCTCAAGGAGGAAAGGAAATTCCAGCTGAGGACATAAAGATTGGCAAATATTCATATGATGTTGTATCAACAAAAAATGGTAAAGTAATTGAAATTGACAATTTATCTATTTCAAGAATTGCGAGAATTGCAGGTGCACCTCATGACAAAGGAGCTGGAATTTATGTATACAAGCACATTGGAGATAAAGTAAAAAAAGGCGACAAGCTTTATACAATTTATGCTGAGAGTACACACCATTTGGAGTATGCTAAAGATATTGCGATTAATTCTAAGGTTTTTTTGGTTAAGTAAAACGCCGACGCCCGGATTTGAATTTCCCAACCTGGGCTTTATGCCCCGAATTTTGGTTAAGCTTTTTGCTTGCCAAAAAGGTTACCGGGATACCCTTGCGGGAACTGGCTATCGCGAGCGAGGAATTTCTGCGAAATTCCAGCTCTCAAGGCTTCCGCTTCTATGACAGTGCTGACAATAGAATCAGCGCAATGCCAGGTTATGCGACGTCGGCATAGAAAAAGTTTTATTGGTTAATATAAATTTATTGCCCGATTATGCAAAGATTTTCAGAAACGAGGTGGCAGCAGTATTGGAATTCCTTCTTCTATGGGATATTTTGAACCACACTTAGAGCACATAAGCTTTTTTTTATCTGAGGTGTACTCTAAATCCGCTTTGCAAAGTGGACAAGCTAAAATGTCAAATAAATCCTTTGGAATTTGCTCACTTTTTTGCTTTGTCTTTTGCATTTGCATCATAAAAAACCGAAAGCTTTATATATAAGTTCTTCCTACTTCTTTATAAATCTTATTAATATTATCGACAGTAAGCACTTTTTAAGCTTATTATGATTGGGGGGAATAAAGGGGTTAATAAATTTTATTGTTAAACAAACCTATGCAGGTGACTCAAAATGCCAGAACTTGTTAAAAAATGCCCTGAATGTGGCGGTGTAAGTCTTTCTTGGAATAGAGATAGAGGTGAGATTATTTGCAGAGATTGCGGCTTAGTCATTGAAGAAAAGATGGTTGACTTTTCGCAGGAATGGAGAGAATTTGACAGTGAGGAAGGGGAAAAAAGAAGGCGTTCAGGCGCTCCTATGACCTACACTCAATATGACCAAGGTTTAGGTACAGAAATAGGACAAAAGGCTGATTTATTTAAGCTAGGTGGCAAAGATCGAAATAAGTTTTTTAGGCTTAGAAAATGGCAGTACAGAATAAGCACAGCCATTGAAAGAAACCTTAAGTTAGCTTTAGCTGAGCTAAAAAGGGTTAGCTCTTACTTAAAGTTGCCAAAATCTGTTGAAGAAGAAAGCGCTAGAATTTACACATTGGCAGTTCAAAGAGGCCTTGTCAGAGGAAGAAGCATGGAAAGTGTAGTAGCAGGAGCTTTATACGCTGCATGCAGAAGACATGATGTGCCGAGAACACTTGACGAATTAAGCGAGGCAAGCGGCATTGAAAAGAAAGAAGTTGGCAGAACCTACAGGTTTGTAACAAGAGAGCTTGGAATTACAATTCTACCTTCAAATCCAGCGGATTACATTGCAAGATTTGCTAGCGCATTGAAATTAAGCGCAGAAACTCAAAGCAAATCAATAGAAATTCTTGAGCAAGCTCAAAAAGCTGAGCTAACAAGTGGCAGAGGTCCAACTGGGATTGCAGCAGCCGCTTTGTACGTTAGCGCTTTAATACATGGAGAAAAAAGAACTCAAAGAGAAGTGGCAGATGTTGCTGGCGTTACAGAAGTAACAATTAGAAACAGGTACAAAGAGTTGCTTGACGAGCTTGACTTAGAAGACGAAATAAAGAAAACAAAGAAAAAGAAGAAGAGATAAATTTTTATTTTTTCTTAATTTGAATTTTATTTTTAATGTTTAATAAAATTTAATTAAAATGTCAATTACAAAATCACCTTATCCAATTCATAGTAAAAGTGACTTAGTGCTTATTGTGAATACAAGCGAGGATTTAAGTGATATGGCACAAAGAATAAAAAAAATAATTGATTTAGGTAACTTTCGTGATTTTCTTGACGAATACGGGATTTACACTATGCATCATGACAACTTACTTAATGGGGCCCCTATGGATTTGAGAATATATAAAGATAGAGAAAACTATACAGTTGTTTTCACTCCTGTCAAAGATGGTTATCAAACATTATTTGAGATAGAAAGATTATTGGGTTTAACAGATAAATTGAAATAAATCATTTAAACCTAAATAAAAATTTTTCAAAATTCGCCACTTTATTATTTTTTATCGCAATACCTTCTTTCCTTAACAATTCTGCTTTCTTTTTCAAGCCATGTGCAAATCCATGCAAATGGCCTTTGCTGTCAACAACTCTATGACACGGCACCATCTCTTTTGTTTTGCAATTCAGAATTCCATAAGGATTTTTGTTTAAAGCGTTTCCTATTGCGCGATAAGCTTTTGTTCTTGCTGCTTCTGCAAGTATTTTATATGTTGTAACTTTGCCTTTCGGAATTTTCTTAGTCAATTTCCAGATTTTTTGATTAAATTTTGATGGCATTTTATTTTAATTTAATTGAATAAATTAGCGAGGTGAAATTTATTGGCAAAGAAAATTTCGCCAAGCACAAGATTTTGCCGAAGGCAGATTGAATTTATATTTTCATTATTAATTTGGTTATCTTCTTTTTGACATAAGCTTAATATTTACCTTTATGTGTTTATTTCTTTCCTAACGCATTATTTTTATTTTCAAAAAAATTAAACATGACAAACAAAATTTTTGTTCTTTTCCCAGTATTTTTGGTGATATTCTTCAGCAAGATAAAATTCTTTAGCAGGGACTACTTCTGTTACAATCATTTTTTTGTACTTGCCTGATTTTTCCAATTCTTCTTTTGATTTAAGCGCTGCTTTTTTCTGTTTTTCATTATGATAGAAAATTACTGACCTATATTGGCTTCCGACATCAGGGCCTTGTCTATGAAATTGTGTGGGGTCATGAATGCTCCAGAAAACATCAAGCAGTTGCTCATATGAAACTTGTTTGGGGTCATACTCTACTAAAACTGCCTCAGCATGTCCAGTTTGATCAGAGCATACATCTTCATAACTTGGATTAGTTGTATGGCCTCCAGTATAGCCAACTGTTGTGTTTATTACACCTTTAGTCTTATTAAACTTGTATTCTACCCCCCAAAAGCAGCCTGCACCAAAAGTTGCTTTTTCTGTTTTCATATTAAAAAAAGTTTAAGTGTTATATTTATAATTTTTCCCAAATTATGCCAGAATTGATAAAATGCTCCCGCCGAGTATCAAGCCATTTTGTGCAAACAGGGGGATAAATTTAATTATTTCCCTCTAACAGAACTACAATCAAAAATGTTAAATTTGAAAATTTTATGAGACAACTAAAACACAAATTAAAATCGAAAGCATTAAATACAAAGTAATAGTATTACTCCAAAAAGAATGTAAATGGGGTGGAAGAATATGACAAAACAAACGGAAAATAATTCTATAAAAAAATATCCAAAATGGCGCATGAAAGGTAAATGGATAAAGAACTGCAGTTGCAATGCTGGCTGTCCATGCGATTTCTGGTCAGAACCAACACGCCATGTATGCGAAGGCATGCTGGGTATGGAAGTTGACGAGGGAAACTTTGGTGACATTCCTATGAAAGGCGTTAAATTTGTAGTGACATATAAATGGCCAGGCCCCCTTCACGAAGGAAATGGAACTGTGCAGCCTTTTTTTGATGTGAAAACAACGCCTGAGCAACGTGATGCACTTGGACAAATTCTTATGGGAAAAGTAGGTAATATGTGGTTTGAAGTAGTTGCCTCGCTCGTAACTACTGTTTTGGAGCCTAAAGTTGTGCCAATTCATTTTGAGCATGATATGAGAAATGTAAGGGCAAAAATTGTAATTCCTGGAATTCTTGAAACTGTTACAGAACCGATAAAGAATATTAAAACAGGAGATAGTCATCGGATTTTGGTGCAGCTTCCAAACGGAATGGAATACAAATTAGCAGAGACTGGAACGGCTGTAGTAAATAAAGGCTTGGGCGAAATAAAATATAACTGGCCTAATGGACACAGTTCGCTTGCTTATGTTGAGCAAACAGAGTCAGGGCTTCAGAAACTTTAGTTAGGATATATATGACAGAAAGCACTGATTTATTAGTTAAGCTATTCAAGAAAGAAAATATATTTGTTATTCTTTGTATTTCTATTTTGATGATTCTTAGTTGGATTTATATTTTTAATATTAGTTCTATGAAGACCTCTGGAACAATGGACTCTAAACTTTATAACATTATCATGCCTCAAATGGAGAAATGGACACTTAATAATACCCTAACAACATTAGTCATGTGGTCTGTTATGATGATAGCAATGATGCTGCCTTCTGCTATGCCGATGGTTCTTGTATTTTCAGCTGTAAATAAGAAACGACATTCTTTCGGAAATCAGCTTGTGCCAACTTGGATTTTTGTTTTTGGGTATATTATTGTATGGATTATTTTTAGTCTTATAGCCACTCTAACTCAATTGGTCATTCATAATTTTGCTTTAGTCTCTCCAGAAATTAGAATTATTAATCCAGTTTTGAGCGGTATAATTCTAATTTCTGCCGGAGTATATCAATTTACTCCAGTCAAAGAAGTTTGTCTTAAGAATTGTCAGTCACCACTAAGTTTCATGATGAACTATTGGCGAGCCGGTAAAGTTGGTGCGTTTATTATGGGTTTGCATCATGGCTTATACTGTGTAGGCTGCTGTTGGATTCTAATGATATTATTATTTGTCGCAGGTGTTATGAACTTATTGTGGATTTCTTTGATTGCTATTTTTATCTTTTTAGAAAAAGTTATTCAAAGGAATTATCTGTTGAGTTATATAGCTGGATTTTTGCTAATAGTTTGGGGCTTTAGCTTAATTGCTTATAGAATTTAATATATTTTGTCAGCAAAAAATTAAAATAGTGCTCCAGCCGAGTACAGCATTGTTTTGAGATTTGGAAGGGGCATTTTTATCATAATTTCACTAACTTTAAATATATTGCTAAAAAACCTATTCTATATGGAAAAGAAGTACACTCTTGTTTTTGATGATGTTATGATTAAGCAACTCAAAAAAGTAGCTAAAAATCAACATATTAAAAATATTCTGACAAAAATGCTTGACAAATTAGAATATTCTGGAGATGATGCAGGAGACTTGCTTGATTCACAATTATTTATCTATGAAATCAAAAACAAGCACCCGCCTATCAGACTATATTTCAAGCATAATAGACAAACAGATGAGATTTATGTCTTTGAATTTGAGATGAAAATTAGTCACGAAAGACAACAGAGTACAATAGAAAAGGTGAGACAAAAAGCAAGAAGTTTAAAATCCTAAGTCCTTTCTTGTAAATCTTCTTCCTTCAGCAATATTCTTTTCAAATTCTAATAACCTTTTGTATAAACCAGAATTTCTAAGTGTTTCTAATTCACGATGTAGCTGTTCAAGTTCAGCTTTAGGCACTGTTATTGTTTCCATACTTCTAAATTAGCATCTCAACTTTAAAAAACTTTCTTTTTTGTGGGCTGTTAAGTTAACACCAGTTTAATTAACAAAAAATTAAATCCAATCGTTAGCAATAGACATTCCAGCAGTAAACATAACCCAAAAAGTAAAAAATAATATAAGGCTTATAACTGAGAAAAGGAATAATCTATAATTCTTCATTTTTATTAATAAATAAATAAAATAAATTATTCCTCCAAAGTATAGTCCTAAAATAAGAAATGAAACTATAGTGCTATCGGTATCGTAAAATAATCCACCTAAAAGTGCAATTACAATAGGTAATGCAATAAAGTAAAGAAGTGTGTAAATAACTTTTTTAGATAAATTTCTTTTCTTTTTGTAAAGTAGATAAATTGAAATTAAAATGATTATTATGAGGGGAAGTGAAATATATAAGAAGTAAGGTAAAGAATCAAATCCTTGTAATAATATCCATATAGGTGAAAGCAATTTAATCTCCCCAATCTTCTTTCTCAATAACTAACTTATCAAAAATTCTCATTTTGTGATTACTTTATGGAGGTAAAATTTGATGCTCCCGCCGGGACACTCATGGTAAATATTTTTCTTCTACCATTTTGAACCCA
>CAZRRL010000011.1:0-18261 GCA_964602555.1 uncultured Methanosarcinales archaeon
TTATTACGCGAGAGAATTTTTATTTGATATATAAAGTTAGCGGGTTGAATAATGTGCTCTCTTAGCTTTGATATACTCTAAAAGTTTGAAAGCAAAATATACAACAATTTCTACATGTCCAACATCGTCTCTTTTGTCTTGGTACGGAAATCCCCTTTCCCAAATCTCTGCTTCTTTTTGAGTAAACAAGCGTCTTATATTATTGCCTTTACCACTTTTGTCCCAAGAGGCAATTTTCATTGGTCTGTAAGATTTTATCGATTTCATTCATCAATACAAATTCAACTTATTACTTTCTAAATATTTCCTAACCTTTTCCAATTGAGCGATTTTTTGCTTATTCAAATCCGCTTTTCCATATGCAAAATTACGTCTTTCAAATCCAATTTCTAGAAATTCATTTAGAAGAATGCAGCACCATTTTATTTTATACAGCGGCAATAAGGTAAGAATTCTATGTTTTAATCTTTTAGGATTTGCTGCATTCTTTGCAACCATTTTAACAAATAAATCAAAGTATTTGAATGGTACTTGTACTTCCGGCTGGCAAAAAAAATCACAAACCATCTTCGCCGGATCATCCCAGCCAGAGTACTCAAAGTCTATAAAAATTAGCTTATTTGATTTGTTCAATAATACATTATGATAGCCAAAATCTGATGGAGAAATACAAGTTTCATCGTTAGATATATTTTCATCAGAATCAATGTCAAACTTATCAATGGACTTATTTACATGCTCTATTGTTTTTTTCCACTCAGGTAATAACTCATTTTTAATGAATACTATGACTTTTCTGTTAGCTTCAGGAGCCTCATTAATTTTTTTCAATTTTTCAACACGCGTATTAACACAATCAATGTGATCTTTGACGCTAAAACATGCCTCAGATGCTGAAGGCAATTTTTTGGCTTCTTTTGTATTTTTGTATTTATTTATTTTTAGATAAAAATCCAATGCTTGTTTTATTCTATTTTCATTAACTTCAGATGAAGATAACTCACGCCCTTCTATGAATTCATACAGCCCCAAATTATTTTGGAAGTCTGCTGCAATAGGCCTTGGTATGCATCTAATCTTTTTATTACACGCAAAGCTCAAGAATGAGTACTCTGTTTTCAATCTATCTCTTTTATCCATTGGATGTTTGAAATATAGCTTAAGCAGAGCTTTTGTTCCATCTTGGTAATTGACGCAAAAAACTATGTTATTTCTTCCTCCTTGTAGTGCCCTTATACTAAAATTAGAAGGCAAGCCATATTTGCTATTTAGATTAAATATAACCTTTTTAAATTTTTCAGAATCAGAATATTTTGTCTTAATCATTTTACTTTTTTTATTAGTTCCGTCCATGATTTAACACGTTCAAACGTTGCAGTGTGCTTATATTTTGAATTAGGATCAAACAAAATGCGAGTAACTTTAGAAGGAAAATTTTTTTCTAACAGGAATTCTGGTAAATCATCAATATAGTAGGTACATTTTTGCTTGATAATCCTTTTTAATTTATCTTCCTTTGTTTTTTCAAAGAATACATCCTTTTTTGTCAACCCAATTTTGCTGAAAAATCCCTGTTTGTCTAGCCACAAAAAAGCATACCTGTGTAAGTTATATTTAAAGCCTAGATATGGATAGAGGGTTTTATGGCTGATTATGTAAATGTCTATGTTATGCTTTTTACAATACAAAAAAAAATTTATAACTCCATTGAAAGGTTTTGCTTTCAATATGCCTGGACCATAGACAAAGCCTTGTAGCTCAGTCCACATATGTTCTTTACCACATCGCCTTAAATAATTTCTAATATCTTCTTTAACTTTAGGTACACTTCTTGTGATTAAGTTTCTTTTCAAAGCTACATCATAAAAAGTTTTATCATAGCGAACAATTGTGTTATCAAAATCAATACCTATAATCATTTTAATCGAGATTCATATTGATAAGAGGTCTTATTACTTTGCCTTCTTCTAAATTATCTATTGCATTATTGACTTCTATTAGCTTATATATGTCCGACATCAATGGCTCTAAGTTGATTTTTTTTGATGAAACTAATTTAATATAATTTAAAAAATCAACATCTGGATTATTATCGCCGCCCCATGTCCCCAGGACTCTTTTGCCTAAATTAAATTGTCTTGGATCTAAGATTAGTTTTTCTCCAAAGCGTGCATTGCCGACAATTACAGCAGTACCTCCTTGGTTCCTAAGGCTATCGATTGATTGGAGCATCGCTTTTGTTGTGCCGCTTGATTCTATAGTAAAGTCTAAACCATTTGGGCATATTTTGTTGATTTCTTCAACAGTGTTCAACTCTGATGCATTAATGCAATGTGTTGCACCCATCCTCTTTGCCAATTCTAGCTTTTCTTTTTTGATATCTACAGCTATTATTGGTGTACATCCAGCCATATCAGCTCCTACAATAGCACACAAGCCAATACCGCCAGTCCCAAAAACAGCAATATTTTGATGTGGCTGTGGCTTAGCAACATTGAAAACAGCCCCTAGGCCTGTTGGAATAGCGCAACCAAGCATAGCTGCTTCCTGCATGGTTATATTATGATTTTTAGGAATTGTTGTAAGGCGATTTTCACTAATGACAGATTGCTTACTAAAAGTAGTTATTGCTCCAGCATTCACTTTAACACCATTCCATTGATATATGGTACTTGGAATGTCAGCGCCAGAGCCTTTCATCCATGACAAAATAACTTTATCTCCTGGCTTGACTTTTGTTACACCTTTGCCAATTTCACGTACAATGCCGCTTCCTTCATGACCCAAGCAATGAGGAAGATATTTATCTTCTCCTCTGTATCCCTTGCATTCTAGTACTTGAGTGTGGCATACTCCACTGAAAGCAATATCAACCAATACCTGCCCTGGTTTAAGAAGAGGAATTTCTAACTCTGATAAAATTAATGGTTCCTTTGTTTTAACTAAAATAGCAGCTTCTGTTTTCATTTCAGCTAATTCATATTATCTTTATAAACATTTAAGATTTTCTTATTAATTTCTTCTGCAGTCAAACCAAAATAGTTACGTGTATATTCCTGATCACCTACTTTATGCAAAAACTCATCCCTTGTACCAAAGCGAAGTAACCTTGCTTTTTGTTGCGGATGGTCTGCTAGCCACTCAGCAATACCCCCTCCTAAGCCTCCTAGCAGGCTATGCTCTTCAATTGTAACAACAAGATCAAATTTGCAGAAAATACTGGACAAAAAATCTTTGTCTAATGGCTTAATCGTATGAAAGCTTACAACTTGTGCTGAAATTCCTTTTACATTAAGAAGTTCTGAAACCTTTAAAACTGTAGGTAGCATATTTCCAGTGCTTAGTAAGCATATACCATCCCCTCTTTTTATCACTATAACTTTACCTATTTTAAAGTCTGGTATTTTTTTGTGAATCAACGGCTCACCCTTTTTTCCAAGACGGATATAAACAGGACCATTGTGTTTTAAGGCTGCTCTTATAGCAGCCTTTACCTCAAATGCGTCTCCTGGGCAGATAACAGTCATGTTTGGCAATACGCGCATAATAGCTATATCTTCGCAAGAATGATGTGTCGCACCCAATGACGCATAGCCAAATCCGCCACCAACACCGGCTATAATTACTGGCAAATTATTATAACACACATCTACTTTAATTTGCTCATAACATCTTGCTGTAATGAAAGAATTTATCGTATAAGCAATAGGTCTTAATCCACAAAAAGCCATTCCAGCTGCTAAACTAATCATGTTTGCTTCAGCAACACCACAATTATAAAACCTCTCTGGGAATTGTTCTTTATAGCTGTCGAAAAGGCGATTGCCTATATCGGCAGGAAGCATAACTATTCTTTCATCTTTAGTTGCAAGCTTTGTAATCTCATCAGCAAATGCATTTCTCATACCAAACCCAGCTCCTTTTTGGCTTTACTAACCTCGCTCTCATCCGGAACTCTATAATGCCAATTATTATCGTCCTCCATGAAGGAAACACCTTTCCCTTTGATAGTATGAGCAATTATTGCAACAGGTTTTCCAGAACCGTCAGGAATATTATTCAAAATTTCAACAAGTTTACTTAAATCATGACCATCAATTTCATACGTACTCCAACCAAATGACTTCCATTTTTCCGCTAGTGGCTCTAATGCTAGAATCTCTGTGCTTCTTCCTGTTGCCTGCCATTTGTTAAAGTCAATAATAGCAGCAACATTCTCCAGCTTATGGGCAGGAGCAAACATAGCAGCTTCCCAGACAGAGCCCTCGTTACACTCGCCATCACTTAACAAGACATATACACGATAATTCCTTTTTTGAATACGCCCGGCAAGCGCCATACCCAATCCCAAGGATAAGCCATGCCCAAGAGAACCAGTAGCAGCTTCTACACCGGGCAAGCCCGGATCAGGGTGTTCAGCAAGAATAGTTCCAGGTTCGCCGAAAGTATCAAGTAACTTTTCTGGGAAAAATCCCTTGTAGGCAAGGATTGAATAAAAAGCCATTGCGCCATGACCTTTACTAAGAATAAACCTGTCCCTTTCAGGAGCCTTAGGATACCTTGGATCAATTTTCAATATTTTCCAATAAAGTGTTGCTAAAATATCTGTGCATGAGAAAGCAGATGCTAAATGGGCGCACCCTGCTTTATGCGTCATATCTAAAATTTTACCTCGAATCTTTTTCGTAATTTTTTCTATTTCTGAAAAATCCAAATTTTTAATGTTTTGATATTCCATTTTTGTTGATAACATATCTATGTCATGATTTATTCCTGATGAACATACTCCAAAGGTTCTTGGGAAATATCTTCCCAATTGTCATTTACCCACTTTAATACATCATCAATACCTTCTTCAAGCCCAATTTTTGGTTTCCAACCAAATTCTTTTTCTGCCTTAGTTGAATCAAGTATGTAAGCTGAGTCTAATCCTAGTCTAGTTTCAACATTTTCAATTGACATATCAAACTCAGCCCCCATTTTATCACAAATTATCTTTACAAGATTTTTAATAGAATGTAAATTATTTGTTGATAAGTTATAAATTTCACCTGGCTGCGCTTTTTCCATAATGCTTACTGTTGCATCACAAACATCTTTTATGTGAATAAATGAGCGTTTCGCTTCTCCGCCACCATGCAATGGAATTTTCTTGCCTTTCTTTACGTAAATTATTGACCTCGGAATTATTTTAAATAGTTGCTGGCATGGCCCATAAACGTTTGCCGCCCTTGTAAATATTGCGGGAAAATTAAAATTCTTAACAAGCAGTTGGATAAATACATCTGCTGCTGCCCTTGAACTAGCATAAGGTGTGCTTGGATTAAATTGAGCATCTTCTTTAACAACACCCGTGCAATTACCATAGACCTCTGGCGTGGATATATGGACATATTTTTTAATATATCTTCTTTCTTTCAAATTATTGGTCAAGGTGATCACAGAAAGCACATTTGTCCTGTACCAATGCTCTGGATGTTTCCAGCTTTCACCCACCATACTTTGCGAAGCAAAATTAACAACGTATTCTGGTTCGTTAATGTCAAGAAATCTAAGGATTTTTGGCATATGTTTATTTAAGTCGAGCTGGAGAAACTCGAATCGAGATAAGTCTTGCTTCTTGTAAGGAAGATAAAAATCCTTTTTTTCTGGAGACCTGCTGATGCCGATAATGTTGTACTGTGTATTCTCCAAAAGGAAATCTATAAAATTGCTTCCTGAAAAGGAGTTGCTTCCTATAATAACAACTTTATTCATTTTAAGTTTATCTCTTTCATTCGTTTAACATTATAGTACATAGGATTACTTAGCCCATCAATAATCAAATTGTTATTGAATGCCTCAACAATACTTTTTATGGCATCTTCTATGCTAAATTTGCATTTGAATTTGAGTTTCTTTTTCATCTTATCTGCATTTATGTGGTAAGACCGAAGGTCATCGGTATGTACTATCTCAAATTCTATAGATTCGTCACCAATAGTCTTTTTAACTAACTGGGCAATCTCCAGCATTTTTAAATTCTCACAAGATATATTAAATGCCTCTTTATTTATTTTATCCCCAGAAACGTCAAGAAGTAGTTTATAAAATCTGACCAAATCGTTTATGTTTAAAGCTGGTCTCATTTGATCTCCACCAAAAATCTTGATTTTTTTGTTAATAAGTGCATTAATTGTTAATATATTGACAGACAAGTCCAACCTTAATCGAGGAGCATAGCCGCATAAGGTAGCAGGTCTAACAAAAACATATTCTATATTCCCCATATCAGTGTTCTGTAAAATTTTTTCACATTCCAGTTTATATTTTGCGTAATCTGTAATTGGCTCTGCTTCGGTATCTTCTGTCACTTCAACATCTAATGGTTTAATTCCATACTGGCTTGTAGAACTTGTTACAATTAATCTTTTTATTCTTTCCAACTTCACTGAATCTATAACATTATTAAATGCTATATGGTTAATAGATTTTCCTAACTCAGGATCAAGGTCAAAACTAGGATCATTAGATATGCAAGCAAGATGAATAAAAGCGTCACAACCTTTAACAGACTTTATTAGTTTTTCTCTATCCCTTATATCTGCTTTTATCTTTTTTAAATTAGGGTGAGGTTTAAGGAAATCTCCATAAATAAAAAGATCATAAACTACAATATGGTAACCCATACTTAATAATTCAGGTACTAAAGCACTTCCAAAATATCCAGCGCCTCCAGTTATGAATATTCTTTTAAAAATTATTTTTACCACCCAACACGAGGTGTTAACAGATAAATTTATAAATATTTCCCATCGAGCTTAACAAATGAAAACGTCTGTATCTTTGATGATTCTTGCATATAATGAAGAGAAAAATTTAAAGAAAACAGTTGACACTTGCAATAGTGTTGCTAGGGAGTTATTTGATGATTATGAATTGATTATTTGTGATGATGGCAGTAGTGACAAAACTGGTGAAATCGCGGAGCAACTTGCAAGACGCAATAAGCACATCAGGGTTTTTCATAACAAAAAGAATATGGGCGTAGGTTATTCATTTCAAAAAGGCGTCCTAGTGGCTAGAAAGCGATATTCTATGTGGGTGCCAGGTGATAATGAGGTTAAAAGAGAGGCGATTAAAGCCATACTGCAGCATGCTGGCGAAGCTGATATGGTGATATCTTATATCAAAAATACCAATGTCAGGCCTCTGTATCGCCAGATTGTTTCTGCGTCTTTTACCAAGATAATGAACATTTTATTTGGATTAAATCTTAAACATTTTCTTGGGATGGTTCTGTGTGAAACTAAGCTTGTAAGAAAATTAAAACTTACCACAAGTAGCAATGGTTTATGGGCTGAAATAATTATTAAACTAATTAAGACATGTCATACTTATAAAGAGGTCCCGATAAATATGCGCAAGAAAAAAATGACATTAAATATCTTCCGCCCTAAAAATCTTGTTGGATTATTAAAGACAGTTATAAAATTGTTTATTTTGTTACAATTAAAAAGAGAGAAAAACATATTTAAATATAAGTCTGTTTCTTAGTTGAATTTAAATAATAAATAATGCAGAAATGGACAAACAAGAAACTCTGGAGGATATAAAAAGGGAATACTCGATTGAGAAGATAAAGCATCTTGTATCAGACTTTAAAAAAATAAAAACTTTAGTTATAGGAGACACTATAATTGATGAGTACAATTTTGCTATTCCGAAGGGCCGAGCGATAAAAGATCCTATAATGTCCGTTGATTACGTTAAACATGAAAGTTATGCTGGTGGAATTTTAGCAATAGCAAATCATGTCAGCAATTTTATAGATAATGTTACATGCGTATCCGCTTTGGGTGACAGAGAGGATAAAAGAGAGTTTATCAAGAATGCGATAAATAGTAATGTTTCAATTAAATTCTTTGTCAAGAAGAATTCTCCAACTACTGTTAAAAAGAGGTATTTAAACATTGTTCACAACGAGAAACTATTTAAAGTTGAGTATATTAATGATGAACCGATTAATGCCAAATTAGAGTCTGAATTAACATATTTTCTAGAGCATGAGTTGCCAAAATACGATTTAGTTCTAGTTGGAGATTTTGGTCACGGATTAATCACAGATAATATTATAAAAACTATTGAAGATAAGTCAAAATATCTAGCAATTAATGTGCAATGTAATAGTGCTAATCTTGGTTTTAATTTTGTAACAAAATACAAATCCCCGCATTATGTTACTATGGATGTTCAGGAACTTCAATACGCTGTTTTAGATAGGTTTAGTAATATTTCAGTTCTTATGAATAAGTTATATGAAAAAACTCATTTTAACAAGTTTCTTGTTACCATGAGTAAGGATGGTTCAGCATATTTCAATGCTGGAAAAAAGACTTCTTTCCCAGCATTCGTGACCAGACCTTTAGATACAGTAGGTGCAGGTGATGCAGTTTTTTCCATAACATCATTGTTTGTTTATAGGAATCGTGATAGAATTATACCATTTATAGCCAATTGTGTTGGCGGCATCGCCGTTTCGTACATGGGCAACAAGGAATACATAAGCAAGGATAAACTATTTGAATTTATAGAGAAGGTTTATAATGGCGATTACCAACCATTTAGTATGTAGTCGAATTGTTTTCTCAATGATTCAAATTTTTTATAGTTGATGCCAATATACGCAGCATTTAGGTTTTTTGCCAGATTAGCATCATCTTTACTATTACCAAACACCAAAATTCTGTCAAAATCTTTTAGATTTTTATTTAGCTGTTCTAGGGCTTCATTTAACATTTCAATACTTGGCTTTCTTTTAGTCTCACTTTTTATAAACTCTGGCTTAAATTGCATTTTTTTCATTGAATCTGCGTAACCTTTATCAATATCTGGACAAAATTGCCAGTTATCTATAACTATACCGTTCTTTCGCAACAATGTGTCTATGTGCTTATTTATTTTCTCAACCATTTTTATACTAAAATATCCTCTAGCTACGCCTTGTTGGTTAGAAATCACAACTTTAAATGTGTTGTACTTTGTTTGTATGTGATTAATTAAATCTACCACTTCCTTTTTTATTTTTATCTGTTCCTTCCAATATTTTTCCTTTCCGATATAAGGCACATCATCTATGAGTGTTCCATCTCGGTCCAATACCAGTAACAATTTTTTAGATCTTACATTCTTTTGTATATAATCAATTATGTCAGTTGTTGATAGCTTTGGGTCCTTTGTATATTTGATCCTGCCTTTTACTTCTTTTATTTTCTTCTTTTCAGCACTTATGCCTGGTGTTGTTTTATTAATAAAATCAGGCCCTTTGATATAATAAGATGGTTTTAGTTTTTCCAATATTTCAGTTGCTCTTTCAAAATCACTAATAACAACATAATCAACAAAGACAAGGCTTGCAACTGAATAAGCACGCAATTTTTCTGAAAAAATTGGCCTACCATTACCTTTTCTATATTTTACAAATCTATCGGAAGTTATTGAAACAAAAAGACAATCACATAATCTAGATGCAGACTCCAAATGCTTAATATGACCAGGATGAAGTAAATCAAATCCTCCATGACATAAACCAACTTTTTTATTTGACTTTTTAAATTTTGATATTAATTTAGCAGATTTACTAATACTTATAATTTTTTTGGATTTAAATTTCATTTCATCAATATTTAGCATTTTGACTTAGTATATACGGAGTTTAATCTATTATAGTTTAACTAGTTGTTTAAATAATTTGTTTTTTGACTTTATTGCAGTTAGAAATAGATAAAGACAAAAGTTTAGTCACTACGTTCCTAAAACCCGGAAGTTTTTGATTTAAATTGTTTTTAAAAAATGCAATGTATTTTTAAAGCCACAAAAATATCCAATTTTTTGTCTTCTTAATTTTAGCAGCTGAAATTGATGGGTAATTACTTTTGTCAGCTATTAAAAAATAGGTAGCTTTTTTAACCAATAATTTTTTAAAGTCGTTATTTTTTGATTTGGTAATGGAGAAAATATCTGTAATTGTTCCTGTTTATAATGAAGAAAAAACTATTTTGGAAGTTATTAAAAGAATTAAGAAAATAAAAATCAAAAATGTTTCCAA
Source organism: uncultured Methanosarcinales archaeon (assembly GCA_964602555.1). Taxonomy (GTDB): domain Archaea; phylum Nanobdellota; class Nanobdellia; order Woesearchaeales; family GW2011-AR4. The sequence continues at coordinate 10,088 of CAZRRL010000011.1, forward strand.
AGAGGTAATTGTAGTTGATGATTTCTCAACTGATGGTACAAAATCTATACTTAAAGAAATTAAAGAAAGTTCTATTAAGATAATTTATCATAAGAAAAATATGGGGAAGGGTGCTGCAATTAGAACAGCACTAAACCATGCTATAGGAACTATTATAGCAATACAGGATGCTGACTTGGAGTACAACCCAGAAAATATTGTCAAACTTGTAGAACCAATTATCAACAGAAGCTCGGAAGTAGTGTATGGGTCAAGGTTCTTGGGCAAAAAACTTGTGCTGACTGGCAGCCAAAAAACAATTTTGCCATTCCACTGGATAGGCAATAGGTTATTAACTTTTATTACTAACTTGTTGTACTTTGACTCAATAACAGACATGGAAACTGGGAACAAAATTTTCAGAAAAAGCATTATCAATGATATTAAACTAAAGGCCAGAGGCTTTGATTTTGAGCCAGAAATAACAGCTAAAATACTTAAAAAAGGCTGTAAAATAAAAGAAATTCCAATTGATTTCTATCCAAGGTCATTTGAAGAGGGAAAGAAAATTACATGGAAAGATGGTATTAAAGCAGCTTACTACCTTTTGAAGTACAGATTTTTCGATTAAAAATTTTTGTAATGGAAAATTATTTAAATAAGTAATTAACAATTGTTAAGAATAATTAGTTACAAGAAGGTGTAATTTAATGAAGATTTTACTTATAAGCCCACCTTATCCAAAAGATAAGGTATTTAGAAAATCAATGAAGCATCTAGGTGCAGTACTCCCTCCGCTTGGCGTTGCTTACATTGCAGCAATGTTAGAAAAAGACGGTCATGAAATCAAAATAATTGATGGACCTGCATGGGCAACTATTCTAGACTATGGCTTTGATGATTTAGAAAAAGATATTAAGGCTTTTTCACCAGATGTTATTGGAGTAAGCGCTTCTACTTCGCAAATAGAGCATGCAAAGAAAGTAATAAGCATAGCAAAATCTGTTAACAAAGATTGTCTTGTTATTCTTGGAGGTACTTTGATAAGTGCTGATCCAAATGCTTTGCTTCAATTTGAATTAGTTAAATATGGCGTTTATGGTGAAGCCGATCTTACATTCTCTGAAATATTAAAAGCTTATGAAAATAAGCAGCCATTAGAAGGAATGGAAGGTGTTATATGGCGTGAAAATGGCTCTGTTAAGTTCCTAAAGCCTAAAACAATTATCAATCTTGACCAAATACCTATGCCTGCAAGACATCTGCTCAAAATGGAAATTTATAGGCCTTCTCCAGCTAACTATAGAAGGTTACCTGCAACAACTATAATGACAAGTCGTGGCTGCCCATACCAATGTATATTCTGCTCTAGGCCAACAGAAGGGACTGCCTTTAGAGCGCATTCTGCTGAGAGAGTTGTTGAAGAAGTAGAGCAGTTAGTAACAAAATATGGCATTAAAGACATACAAATTTTTGATGACACCTTCAGTTTAATTTCAAGCAGAGTTGAAAAAATTTGCAAGCTGATAATTGAGAAAAAGCTCGACATCTGGTGGAACTGCATGACAAGAGTTGATAAGATAAATCCGGAGCTGCTTCGCTTAATGAAGCAAGCTGGCTGCTACGAGATTGGCTTTGGCATTGAAAGCGGCTCTGATAGAATATTGCAATTTATAAAAAAAGCCACTACAACTGATTTAGTTAAGAAAGGTGTACAGATGACTAAAGAGGCTGGCATTGATGTGCGTGGCTTCTTCATGATTGGCTTTCCAACTGAAACAAAAGAAGAGATAATGCAAACAATAAACTTTGCAAAAGAGCTGGATGTTGATGTTGCTCAATTTATGGTTTCAACACCTTTTCCAGGCACAGAAATGTGGGAAATTGCAAAGCAAAACGGCACAATAAGCGAAGACTGGAACAGCTTCACATTTTATGCGCCTGATAAGATGCCGTTCTCCTCGAATTTGTTAAGCGATGATGAGTTGTTAAAGCTTTACAAAAAGGCATACAAGTCATTCTATTTAAGACCAAAATACATGCTAAAGCAATTATTAAAGTTAAGGTCTTTCACAGACATACAAAGAAATTGGTTAGCAGCAAAAGGAGTTCTTGGGTGGTAAGTTCCATAAAACCATAAAATAACCTTTAAATACCATTGTACTTTCTTATGAACTGTGAGGAAATCTATTGTAAGTTTTAAAAATTTTGTAAAAAACCATTTTTACATACTTATATTATTATTACTTTCATCAATATTTTTTCACAGCATAATTAGTTCTACAAAGGTTATGGATAATATACATTACATAAGCGATGTTACGTTCTATTCCAATAATATGAAAGAAGCGATTACAAAGCATAAAACACTTCCTTTATGGACGCCTTATTACTACAGCGGCAGGCCTTTATTCGCTCAACCAGAATATCACTTTATTGACTTTAATTTATTGCTCATATTGCTAACAGGTAATATAATTTTGGCAATGAATTTAAGCGTCATAATTCATCTATTCCTTGCAGGCGTAGGAATGTATTTTCTTGTATTATTCTTAATCAACAGCAAAAAAGCTGCATTTATTTCCGCATTGATATACATGTTTAATGGTTTTGTGCATACATTTGTTGTGCCAGGCAACATAATGATAATTGAAGGTTACTCCTTAATTCCATTTATATTTCTTTTTACAGTAAAAGCATTAAAGAACAAAGACCTTATCTTTAATTCTATTATGGCTGGGATTTTTACAGCATTCCTAATATTTGTTGGTGGTGTTATCTTTATCCCATACATACTTTTGCTAATTGCAATTTATTCCATCATCTATATTATTGATAAAAATGCGTTTAATAGAATTTTAAAATTAATTATAGTAGGAATTTTGATTTCAGCAATTGCACTTGGGGTTTCTGCAATTAAACTTTTGCCAGGGGTTGAATTTGTAAAGCTTTCCAACAGAGGAACAGGAATTCCTTACCAAGAGTATCTTGGTGAGCCAATAAAACTAAATAATTTTGGTTCTGCATTTATATCAAATGTTTTTTTAAAAGGCGAACATATCTCTACAGCAATTGGAATTGCAGGTTTTTTACTTTTAATTTTTGGCATAAGCAGATTTAAAAATAAAACAGTATTATTTTCTAGCATTGTAATTCTGCTTTCTTTGCTTTTGTCTCATGAAACATTTCTGACTAAATTATTTTTTAATATTCCAGTTTTTAACCAAGTAAGGCATGTTGAAAGATCAATTTTTATGTTTGCATTTGCTGCCTCAATTTTAGCAGGATTTGGTTTCATAAAAATAGAATCCCTTACTGATAAATACAAAAAATTTAACAAAAATATTCTGTTTTCAATAATCATTGTACTATTACTTCTTGAATTATTTATGTTGCAGCCATTCCCACAATCTGCTAATGTTTGGAAAGCAAACGACATTCCAATTTTGGATTACATTAGTAAAGACCAATCAAAATTTAGAGTAATAAATCTTGCTTTAAATGACTTAATAGGCGCTTCTGGTTATAACTATTATTCACAACTAGGAATAGACGATTTAAAAGGAGGTAGTGGCATTTGGTTTAATGACTACATAAACTTCCTTTCAATTGCCCAATACTCACCAGCAAAGTTATGGGGCATCTTAAATGCAAAATACGTCATACACAACCAAAATGTAAGCATTGAAGGATTGAGCTTAGTAGGCAAATTCAAGGAATGTATTGAAAATTGTGAAGTTGGAAATGCATTTGGCCCATTTCTTTACAAAAATGAGAAATTTCTTCCGAGATATTATATAACACCAAATAGCGCCTTAGTTGTTGGTGATGCGTCACAAGCAAAACAGCTTATCTATAGCTTAATTGTACAAAGCTCTGAGCCAAAAAATATTGTTTTTTTACAAGATGAAACTATAAATGATTACAGCATAGATTTTCTCGCAAAATTTGATTACACATTTTTGGTGAGTGGTGCTGTGGACTCATCAAGTATAGAAAAATTAAAAGCCTTCAAGTCTAAAGGAGGTATAGTAATTCCAGATATTTTGAATGAAAAAAACTCAATCACAAATGAGGACTTAGCTTTAATATCTAATTCTACTAAAGGCATATTAAAAGAAATAAAAATTGGTGAATTTTCTCATAATAAAGTGACTCTTGAATTAAATGGGGAAAAAGGCTGGCTTGTTGCATCTGAAAGATTTGCTTATTTTCCCGGGTGGACAGCTAGCATAAATGATAACAAAGTTAAAATATTTGGAGCTAATAACGCTGTTAGCGCTGTTTATTTAAATGGTCAAAAAGGAAAACTAGTTTTTGAATACAAGCCAAACTCTTATAAAAATGGAAAAACGATATCTATCATAGCTATTATCATCATTATTGCTTATTTTTGCTACTTTATTTACAAGAAAAAGTCAAGTGGTGATGAAAATAAAGCTTGAATTAAATGTGAACTCGCGAGAAACTTTAGAAAAAATATTTTTGATTATGTTTTTTGCAGTCTTCTTATTTATGGGGAATGGCAGTTTATTTGATAATAAGCTGCAGCATGAATATCCTTATGCATATCTTGCTTCTGACACATTTCAGCACCAAATTAGAGCAGAAAGTATAAAAGATGCTGGCAACTATAGAAATGAAGCTAGTTATATAGTAATGGGTGTTGAAAATGCAATTGGGTACTATCCACCTGTAATTTATCATTTAAGTGTTATACTGTCTTATTTAACTGGCTTGGAAGTCTATGACGCAATTTATTTTCTGATTTTTCTGTTAGCTGGTATTGCCTCCCTAGCGATGTATGCAACGATAAAGCAATTTAACAGAAATGTGGCTATTATTTCTCTTCCAATCTCATTGCTTGTTTTTTCTGGAGGTTTATACACTGGATTTACATGGGGGCACTGGCCTGCAATAGTTTCACAGTTCTTTCTTGTATGTGTATTTTGGTATACATCAAGAATAAACCTGAATAAGTCTTACGTGTTTTTGGGCATTTTTCTTAGCGCAGCTATAATGACTCATACATCAGAAGCGCTTTTTGCCGGCGTGTATTTAATTTTATTTTTTGTTGCTTCATGGATTGTTGGAAAAATTAATTTTAGCATAATTAAGAAGTTCATATTTGGATGTGTGATAAGTTTTGTGATAGCATTTTATTATCTCGCAATTTTCAAATATGTGTGGATGCCAAGACAGCCTTTTGAATTTGCTGTATCACACACCTGGGATAATCCAACAATGTACTTAAGCGATTTTAAGCTGCTATTATTTTTTATGATTGCTGGGGCAATTGCATCTTTGTTTTTTATAAGAAAAGATTTTGTGCCTGCTTTGGCATCAGCCACAATGCTTGTGATAGGCTCTGGCAATTACTTTGGATTTAGGGAAAAGGCTTTTCAACTAAGGTTTTTGTGGCCTGTTTTTTTGTCATTTTTCATAGGGCTTGGCATATACCAGCTATTTAAGTTGGTCGTAAAAGAATGGAAGCTTGTTTACTCAATTACAATTGCTGCAGCAATAATCCTAGCAATTGTTGTCAATAGTTTTCCATATGTTCCGCATTACAGCAGAATAAAGGCAAACGGATTAATGAACCCATATCACTGGGAAGCTTTCAAGTGGATTGAAAAAAATACAGAAAAGAATAGCAAAATATACTTCTTTTACAGCGAAATATACTCCCAAGACGCGCTTTTAAGAAATTCTAAAAGAACACATGCCCAAGTTACCCCAGAGGATTTCACTGATGCCATAAACAAAAGAGAGATTAGAAGGTTTTATGAAACAGAGGTGCCTGGCGACGCTGGTGGTGGCGCACCCTATAGAAAATCATTTTTTTCATTTGGGTTTGGTTTAGATGATGTCCCTCAAGAGTACCTTTACGGAAAAAAAGACATATGTAAATTCGATTACCTTGTTTTTGACAAACCCAGGAATGAAAGAGACATCAAAGTTTACAATCTCATAATTGCAAATGAACTATTACAAAAGGACTATCTAAGCAAAGTTTTTGATAATGCAGTTTTGATTATATTAAAAAATAGCAAAACTGGAGATGATTGTATTGAGCAAAGAAGTTTTTAATGTAATAAAAGATGAATCAAAATATATAGGACTTTTGCTTTTATTAGTTTTAATAATATTTAAAATTGTATTTTTCAAAGAGAACCTAATTGTTTTACTTAGATATGTTATCTCATTATTTTGGCTTTTTGTGATTCCAGGCTACTTTATAATGCTTTATTGGAGAGAAAATTTGGATTTTGCTGAAAGAATTATAATTGGCATTGCGTCATCTGCAGCGATAATTGGGATATCTAGCTATTATTTTGGTTTGATGGGATTAAATATCAAATATCATGGAATCTTGATGCCGTTTGTGATTATTGTTTTGATGCTAGTTATTATAGCAATAAATAAAAAGCATAGCTGAGTTGCTAAAAATTAATTTTATGTTTTTTTGAGTGCTTATATTTCCATAATGCAATTGCTACACCAACAAATGCTATAAATGTTATTGCAATAGCAATCCTAAAAGATATCACAAGTCCAAGTACATAAACTAAAGATGGGAATATTGTAAGCCCAAGCAAAACAGAAAATACATATTTCTCGCCTTCGGAAAGCTCAAAGCTACGAAGGATAAAATAAAATGGCAATGAAATTAAAATAATTCCAAGCACAACCCTGACTCCTGTTACACCAAATAATACAAATGAAAAAGCAATAATTGCTACTGTAATTATTGACAAAAATGCTATGGATTCTATTGGCTCATTGATTTTTAGGTTCAAGTTTATACACCCTTATACTGTCTTTATCAGAAACCAAAGTATAATTGGTTAAAGTAGTTTTTTCAAATAATTGCATGTCGTCAAATGTTTCTTTGTCGTTTAAAGGAGCTAGCATTGTGTAATCCAACATTATATAATAGTATTTCAAATGCTCTTCTTTATCTTCAGCAAGGTAATAAAACCTTGTGACATGTTGTGACACAGCAGCAGACCATCTTATCTTCTTTGCAGTTGCACCTAAAAAGTTTTGCTGGTGAGGAATCCCAAGCACAGAAATATTGTAATCAGAAGGCACATTCCTTAGTATCCATTCTGCTGCTTCGTATTGTTCTTTACTCAATGTTACAAAAAACCCATCAGCTGTATTTGGGTTATATACATTTTTATTTAGAAATTTTGATGCATTTGTTAGGTTAATTGAAAATATAAAATAAACAAATACTGCCGCTAATCCGTACTTAAGGTATTTATTGTAATTAGTGGGGAGCTTTATGAAGGAGCCAAGATAAACAGCTCCTATTGCAGTTAAAGGCGCAAAGATATGCATTGTAGCTGACAACGACCTGTGCAAAAATGACGCTTTTCCTATAATATCCCTATGAAGAACAAAGTAAAGGCTTACAAGCCATGCTAATAACAGCAAATCTTTTTCTTCTCTTCTTAATGCTAAAAATAGGATGCCAATAAGCAAAAAAGGCAAAGTCCATAAGCCATGCATTTCCCTGAATGAGAAATACCATGCAGGCACACTTCCAGCATAATCTTGTGGGTTTAAAGACCATTGAAATAGCCTAGTTATGCCTATCGAGCTTTTTTGTTCTCCACTATCAACCTTTTTGGTAAATTGCGGAAATACATTGAATGTCTGATAGGGGAAAAGTAAGAACAATATTAAAAATATAATTCCTGCTGTTAAAATATGCTTCAAATTAAACACAAATTTTTTCTGTTTTATTGCTAATAAAATATATAAAACTAATATCCCAGCAACTGAATGGAAAAAAACAAGTGGGTGCACAAGCAAGTTTATGCCTAAAAATAAAGCTGTAAAATATAAATAAATCGGCTTATTGTCTTCTTTTGTGTAACTAATGAAATATTTGTAAAGACAATACAAGATTATTGGAACAAAAGCATATGCAAACCTTTCTGGCCATTGCCCCCACAAATATGGCATTAAATCTCTTGGTGAAAATATTATCAATAAAGAAGACAAAATTGCAGGCAAAAAGCCAAATAAGGAGTTAACTACAAAATAAACGCTTATAATTATAAAAGTTGCCATAATGGTATTTAATAAAAATATAGGTACAACCCTCTCGCCTCCTATGACTTCGCTCACTGCTAAAGCTGAATGAAATGTTGGTGCATACCACAATGTATGAGGCTTAAACT